>JACRFB010000072.1 GCA_016218045.1 Ignavibacteriota bacterium | reverse complement strand
TGGCAAGACGCCGATGCAGACCTTTCTCGATTCCATACCGCTTGCAAAAGAAAAACTCCTCGATACATTACCAACATCTTTTGAGACTTCGAATCAGACCGACCAAACCACCGTCTGTCAGGTCTAATCGTAGCTAGTACACCATAGCACTTTCGCAATAAATGGAGAAGCTACGCGAGTTGGTCCTGTATTGAGTCTTGGAATGCCGCCCCTCCAGGGCTCGGTGTGACACAACTCGCGTGTCACGCCCTTACGCCTTTAGCTCTTTACGCCTTCACCTCTTCACCCCTTTACGCCTTTACCCCTTTACGCCTTTACCTCTTTACCCCTTCACGCAATGAACGTCCCCTTCTTCCGCTACGAATACGATCCCGCTGCACTCGCTGCGATGGATGAGTGCCTGCGCTCCGGCTGGCTGACCACCGGACCGAAAACGAAGGAGTTTGAGCAGCGTTTTGCTGACGCCGTGCGGAATGACGACGACGTGTATGCGGTTGCCGTCAACTCGTGCACTGCCGCGCTGCATCTCGCGCTTGAAGCCGTGGGAGTGCGGCGCGGGGAAATAGTGTTGGTGCCGACACACACGTTTGCAGCGACAGCGGAAGTTGTGCGGTACTTCGATGCAATTCCGGTCTTTGTCGACATCGATTCCGACACGATGAACATCTCGGTCGAACATCTCGCATACATCCTCGACGAGATCGCAGGCGGCAGAGCCGTGCCCGGACTTGACGACACCCGGCGGCGCGTACGTGCGATCCTGCCTGTGCACTACGGTGGTCAGCCATGCGATCTGCACGCGATCCACGCGCTCGCCGCACGTCATGGATGCGAGGTGATAGAAGACGCTGCGCATGCGTTTCCGGCGGCGTTGTCCGCGAGTGATGAGACGGGTGGACGATTGGACGATCAGACGATTGGACGAATAGACGATCAGACGATGAGACGATCAGACGATCAGACGATCAGACGATTAGACGATCAGACGATCAGACGATCAGACGATTGGACGATTGGACGATCAGACGATCAGACGATCAGACGATCAGACGATCAGACGATCAGACGATTGGATGATCAAACGGTTCCCAGTTCCCCGTTCCCCGTTCCTCGTTCCCCGTTCCCAGTTCCTAGTTCCCCGTTCCCACTCCCTACTCCCCACTCCCCACTCCCTACTCCCCACTCCCCACTCCCAACTCGGATCGGCGGCGGCACCTCGCGTGTGACATGTTTTTCGTTTTACGCAAATAAAACCATCACCACCGGTGAAGGCGGCATGGCCACAACGACCGATGCGGCATTGGCCGAACGGATGCGGCTCATGTCGTTACATGGAATGAACAGGGACCCGTGGAATAGATTTGCGAAGACCGGTACCTGGGATTACCAGCTTGTAGCACCGGGTTTCAAATACAACCTGACGGATATCGCGTCGGCACTCGGACTCACCCAACTTGCGCGTGCAGAGGAGTTTCGCGCCGCGCGTCAGCGCATCAGCGAAAAATACAACGAGGCCTTTGCCGATCTCGACACCGTGGAGCCGCTGGTGTGGCGGCACGGACATCTACATGCACATCACTTGTACGTTCTCAAACTGAGACTCGATCGTCTCCGTATCACTCGTGCGGAATTTATTGAGCAGATGAAGGCGCGTGGCATTATCTGCTCCGTTCACTGGCGGCCTCTGCACATGCATCCCTATTACGTGGAAACGTATGGCTACCACG
Organism: Ignavibacteriota bacterium; assembly: GCA_016218045.1. Classification (NCBI taxonomy): domain Bacteria; kingdom Pseudomonadati; phylum Ignavibacteriota; species Ignavibacteriota bacterium. The sequence goes on along the minus strand of JACRFB010000072.1, from coordinate 218,839 downwards.
CGGAGGATTTCCCGCAGGCGGCTGCCCTTTGGCCTCGCATCGTGTCACTGCCATTGTACCCTTCGATGAGCGACGCGGAGTTTGACTACGTCCGTGACGCAGTGCGTGGAATTGTGCTCCAGTCCCAACAATGATGACGGACAGGAATCGACATCTCGAATTCTGGAACTCCTGTCCGCATGCAGAAACGGTGGAAATTTGTGTCCCTCGCGATGTCCCTTCGACTGGTCATCGAATGATTGATGCGACAAAAGGTTTGGATCCCGCTGCAAAGACGTGCGGAGTCATTGAATCTGTGCATCGCCATGTGCGCGACACACAAAAAATGCTCGGTCTCGAAGACTAGCACATGCAGCGATTTCCCCGCATCCTCGACCTTGCCGCTTCCGCCGCCGGTCTGTTTCTCCTCTCTCCGGTTCTGCTCGTGATCAGTGCCTTGGTACGCTCATCCTCACCAGGACCCATTTTGTACCGCGCTCGTCGTGTAGGACAGGGAGGAGTGGAGTTCACGCTTCTGAAATTTCGAAGCATGAAGCAGGATGCGGCGGCAGTCGGCTCGGCAATCACCTCCGCAAACGACAGTCGCATTACCGGTATCGGCCGATTTCTGCGCGCCACAAAAATCGATGAACTCCCGCAGCTTGTGAACGTGCTCCGCGGTGAAATGTGTCTGGTGGGACCGCGTCCCGAGGATCCGAGGTATATACAGTACTATCCCGACGAATTCCGCAGAATCCTCGATCTCAAGCCGGGGATTACAAGCGCCGCCTCCCTCACATTTGTTGACGAAAGCTCCCTGCTTCGCGGCGAGGATCACGAGCGTGTGTACATCGAGCAGGTGCTGCCCGAAAAACTACGTATCGATCTGGAGTGGTTCGATCGGGCGCGTGTCGTGGATAATATCGGATTGATTGTACGCACGGTGTTGCGGAAGGGCGTAAAGGCGTAAAGGGGTAAAGGGGTAAAGGGGGGGACGGGGTAAAGAGGTAAAGCAGCATATATCCACTGAAGACACGGAAGAACACGGAACATGGATTGTATCAACAGACGAATGCCACGGGAGCTCACGGGCTTCCGCACAGTGGAGACTGTCCCGTCGCGCTTCGACTCCGCTCAGCGAGACACTATTGCGTTGTCCCGCTGTCCCGCTGTCCCGCTGTCCCGTCGCGCTTCGACTCCGCTTAGCGAGACACTATTGTGTTGTCCCGCTGTCCCGTTGTTGTTGGTCCTCCTCGTGCTGCTCTTCGCCGTTCCCGTGCAGACCGCGGCGCAGACGGTGATGTTGCCCTTGCGGCATCCCGCATACGAGTATCTCGACCGGATCGAAACACGGTACGGCATCGGATTGGTAGATTTTCAACGTCCGCTTCCACGCATGGACATCGCCCGCGCGCTGGATTCACTCGGCCGGATCCGTGTTCTCACCTCGTATGACCGCGAGCAGCTCGCGTTCTACCGCGAGGAGTTTGCCGAGGAACTGCGCCGCATGTATTCCTCCGACAGCACCGTGATCACACCGACGGAAGAGCGATGGAATCTGTTGCACATTCGCTCCGCGACTCCGGCCCGGAGTTATCTTGCGGTGGATCTTGTCGGTCGCGCGGGGTACACAAAACGGCAGGATGCAGACGATATCATCCGACGCTCGAACGGCATACAGGCGTGGGGGTATGTGGGACCGTGGCTCGGCGCATACATGCGCTGGTACGACAACGGAGTAAGCGGTATCACCTACGACCCGCTCGCATTCCGCACACGGGAGCAGGGGGTTGTCCGCGGCCCGTCATCGTCGGCCACATCGTACGAATACGAGGTTGCCGAGGCACAGATGTGGTATTCGAATCCGTGGCTCGTCGCGGGCGTGCAGAAGATGGACGTGCAGCTCGGCAGCGGGCGCGACGGCGCTATCATCTTCTCCGACAAGGCGCCGTCAGTGCCGATGATCAACTACCAGATACGCATCACCGACTGGCTCTATTTCGAATACTTTCATGCCTGGCTTTTCTCGGACATACTGGACACCGCGCGCACATGGGCGGGTCAGAAATTTCATGAAACGAAATACATGGCCTCCCATTCGGTGACGGCGCGTGTTCTGCCGAATCTGCAGGCCGCACTGGGAGAGTCGATCGTGTACGGCGGTGGTGATGTGAACGTGTTGTTCCTGATTCCCGTCATCTCATTCCGTGCAGCGGACAGGTGGACACGTTTTGTCTCGGGCAATTCCCAGTTTTTTGCCGACGTCAAATACTCGCCGATCCGGAACCTGACGCTCTACGGTACGGGTTTCATTGACGAGATGGATCTGAGCAAGGCGCTCGGAGGCGATCGGACAAACTTCGACTATCATGTGGCGTACACCGTCGGCATGCGTGTCACTGACGCATACACGCCATTTGTTCGGCTGCCATCCGAAACTCGTCTGGAATTTTCGCGCGTGTATCCGTACGTGTATTCGAATTCGAATCCCACGCAACAATACACATCCCACAAAGTTCTGTTGGGTCATTGGATCGGGGGGAACGCCGATCTCCTGACCCTGGTGCACACCGTACATCCCGCTCGCTGGCTCGAGGCGAATCTCTCTCTCACGCTCGGTCGTTTTGCGCGCCCCTATCCCTCGCCGCTGACAGTGCCGCGTGTGCAGCCCGCCTTCTTGGCGCGCCCCGAGTTTGGACTGCGCGTCCTGGGTGCGGGCGTGCGGTGGATGCCATTGCACGATCTGTACGCGCGCTTCGACGTGCAGCACACTGCGCGTGAGGAATGGGCCGATTACCTCGGAAGTTCCTGGGCGCCGGGAGTATCGTTCGGGGTGACGGTCTCGTACGGACTCTACTGAGCGCCCCACCGTCCGAGCCACGTGTTGTGATTATGCAGAGATGGCCGAAAAGCATACATTACGAATTATTTATTCCGGCATTTACAATTTCTGGTATGGGCACACATCGGATCACATATATGCTGATCGCGGCTCACACTGAGACAGCATGAGAGAATTCGCGTCGGTAGTCATACACATGCGCAACAGGCATTATCTGTTGTTCGACCTGCTCGCAATGACCATCGTGCCCGCGATCGCATTGATTTTGCGGCTCGACAACATGATGGACTGGCAACCCTACCTTGCGCCGCTGGCCGTTTACACGGGATTCTCCATCGTCATAAAGCTGGTGATGTATTACAAGCTGGGCATGTACAAACATCTCTGGCGATACGCGAGCATCGAGGAAGTGTCGGTGATCCTGATCGCGATTTTCACGGCGGGATTCACGTTCAACATCATCTACCTGCTGCTGCTCCCGCTTTTTCCAAAGATACCGCACGCGATTCCACGCTCTGTGCCCGCGATCGACCTGATGTTGTCGCTGGTTATTCACGGCGGCATTCGCCTGCTGGGGCGCATGTACAGCACCGAACAGAAGAAACGTGAACCCGCCCTCGACACCACACGCAGCGTTCTCATCATCGGCGCCGGAAACTCGGGCACAATGATCGCGAAGGAACTGCTCCGCAACCCCGCGGGAGGTTTGACGCCGGTCGGCTTCATCGACGACGATCCACGCAAACGGGGCGGTGTGATTTACGGGATTCCGGTTCTTGGCGACAGGGAGAAGATTCCCGAAGTGTGCAAACGCATGAAGATCTCGCAGGTGCTGATCGCCATGCCCTCGGCCTCGGGCAAGACGATTCAGTCGATACTGCGCATCACCGAACCGTTGAAGATCAAGACGCGCACACTCCCGAGCGTCAGCGAGCTGTTGAACGACACGGTGGAGCTGCGCCAGTTCCGCGATCTTCGCATCGACGATCTCCTGCGGCGTGATCCGGTAAAAACCGACATGTCGCGAGTGAAGGAGATGCTCTACGGACAACGCGTGCTTGTGACCGGTGCGGGCGGATCCATCGGATCCGAGATCTGCCGCCTCATTGCGCAGAGCCAGCCGGCGTCGCTGTGTCTGCTCGGTCATGGCGAGAATTCGATACACGCGATACACAGGGAACTGAGCGAGAAACACCCGTCGCTGAGATTGCAGACGCTCATCGCCGACATACGGGACGAGGAGCGCATATCGTCGATTCTTCGTGAGCACGAACCCGCGTACATCTACCATGCCGCCGCGCACAAACACGTGCCCCTGATGGAGGACAATGTCGTGGACGCACTCACGAACAACGTGCTCGGGACGATCACGATGCTCAAGTGCGCGCGTGCGCGGCAGGTGCGGAAGTTCACACTCATTTCGACCGATAAGGCCGTTGATCCGCGCAGTATCATGGGTGTTACCAAGCGCATGGCAGAGATCGCGTTGCAGCTCTACCGGCGCGAATACGACGCGCCCTACGTCGCCGTGCGGTTCGGCAATGTGCTCGGCAGTCGCGGCAGTGTCGTGCCGATATTTATGGATCAGATTTCGGCGGGGGGACCTGTCACGATCACCGATCCCGACATGCGCCGCTACTTCATGACTATTCCAGAGGCAGTACAACTGGTGCTGCAGACGTCGGCGCTGCAGGGCAGCGGGGAAATCTACGTGCTCGACATGGGTGAACCGGTGCGTGTGCTCGATCTGGCACTGGACCTCATCTCGCTCGCAGGACAGAAACCCTTCAAGGATGTCGACATTGTGTACACGGGACTTCGACCCGGTGAAAAGCTCGTCGAGGAGTTGTTCCGCGAGGGAGAAATCATCACACGCTCGAAACACGAAAAAATATTCTCTGTTGTGGATCCAAAATTCGACAGCACCGGGTGGGGCGGCCTGCCGATTGACGGCAACGGGCAGGGTACACGAATCGCCACACTCGACGAGTACGAGGAGTATCTCCGCTCGGCACTGTCGGGTATCGATCATTCCGACCGCGCAGCATTTGTGCGGCTGATAACCACCATCGTTCCCGAATACCGGGATGGCATCGGTGATCCTGACCGTATGTCCCCCGATGAGCATGTGGAGCGGCTGCGCGTTTCGTCGTAGCGGACGATTGGACGATTAGACGATTAGACGGTTAGACGGTTAGACGATTAGACGGTTAGACGATTAGACGGTTAGACGATTGGATGAGTAAAGGAACAACGACATGGTGTCACCCCGAGCTTGTCGAGGGGCGACGATGCTACGCCGCAAGGTCTGACGATTAGATGATTAGGCCACTCCTACGCACCTCGACACACTCGGTGTGACACAACTCGCGTGTCACGTCTTTACGCCTTTACCTCTTTACGCCTTTACGTCTCCCGTCTCCCGTCTCCCGTCTCCCGTCTCACGTCTAACAACAGTACATCATGAAAACCGCACTCGTCACTGGTATCACCGGTCAAGACGGCTCCTATCTTGCAGAGCTGCTTCTTGAGAAGGGATATATAGTCCACGGATTGATCCGTCGCAGCAGTTCTTTCAACACCGGGCGCATCGATCATTTATACAACGATCCCGCGGTGTTGAACTCACGGCTCTTTCTGCATTACGGGGATCTGACCGATTCGAGCAATCTGAACCGCATGCTCGAGAAGGTGCAGCCCGACGAAGTATACAATCTGGCGGCGCAAAGCCATGTGAAAGTGTCGTTCGAGGTGCCGGAATATACCGCCGAAGTGGATGCCATAGGGACCCTGCGCTTTCTTGATGCAATCAAGGAGACGGGTGTGTCCACACGATTCTACCAGGCCTCCACGAGCGAGCTGTACGGGAAGGTCCAGGAAGTACCTCAAAGCGAGACCACACCCTTTTATCCGCGGTCGCCGTACGCGGTCGCCAAGATTTACGGATACTGGATCGTGGTGAACTATCGCGAGGCATACAACATTTTCGCGAGCAATGGCATTCTGTTTAATCACGAGTCGCCACGGCGGGGTGAGACCTTCGTGACGCGGAAAATCACACGGGCGGCGGCACGCATCAAGGCCGGCCTTCAGCCGTCGCTTTCGCTCGGGAATATGAACGCAAAACGCGACTGGGGCTACGCCCCCGAATACGTCGAGGCCATGTGGAGGATGATGCAACAGGACAGTCCCGACGATTTTGTCATTGCGACAGGTGAAACCCATACAGTGCGCGAGTTTGTCGAGGTGGCCTTTGGTGAGCTCGACATGCCCATCACATGGGAGGGTGAAGGTGTGGAGGAAGTCGGCCGCGACACGCGTACCGGCGCCGCCATCGTCACTGTCAATCCGTCGTATTACCGTCCCACCGAGGTCGATCTCTTGATAGGCAATCCCGGAAAAGCAAAGAGTCTGCTCGGCTGGGAGCCCCGAGTCCGCTTTGATGAACTTGCACGAATGATGGCACGCGCAGACTACGACAAGGTTGTGAAGCGTGGGTACTAGGTGTGAGAGAGTCGGTGGTAGATGGTAGATGGTAGGTGGTAGATGGTAGGAGGAAAAAGAGCGCGAGGAGGCGGGTCGGACGGATCTTTTGCGCGTCTCACTTTGTGTCCCTCCAAAATCCTGTTGTATTGACTCGAGGTACTAGCACGGGCGATTGCACATGACACAGAAATCAAGAATATACATCGCCGGCCATACGGGCATGGTCGGTTCGGCGATCACACGGCGCCTGCGCAGTGAGGGATATACGGATCTGATACTCCGTGATATGTCGGAGCTGGATCTGACCAGGCAGAGCGCGGTCGAATCGTTCTTTGAGGCGGAAAAACCCGAGTACGTGTTCCTTGCGGCGGCGCGTGTCGGCGGTATCCACGCAAACAACGTCTTCCGCGCGGAGTTCCTGTACCAAAACCTCCAGATCCAGAACAACATCATCCACGCCGCGTGGCAGCATGGAGTGGAAAAGCTGCTGTTCCTCGGTTCCTCCTGCATTTATCCCAAACACGCGCCCCAGCCGATCAGGGAGGAACATCTACTCACCGGGGAACTCGAGCAGACCAACGAGCCCTACGCCATCGCAAAGATCGCGGGATTGAAGATGTGTGAATCGTACAACCGTCAGTATGGGACGCGTTTCATCAGCGCGATGCCGACAAACCTGTACGGGACAAAGGACAACTTCGATCTTCGCAGCAGTCATGTTCTGCCGGCTCTGATTCGCAAGTTTCATCTCGGGTCGCTGCTCGCCGCAGGCCGTCATGCCGACGCCGCGGCAGATTTGGGCCTGCCCGTCGGCGACGAAAGCACAGTGCGTGACACGTGTGCCGAATTCGGCGTGTACGCCGACCACGTCGCCCTCTGGGGCACGGGCACTCCCCGCAGGGAATTCCTCCATGTGGACGACTGCGCGGCGGCTCTTGTACACATGATGCAGCATTACGAAGAGACACTCTTCCTGAATGTGGGATGTGGTGAGGATGTGAGCATCCGCGAGCTGGCCGAACGTGTTTCATCGGTCGTCGGTTATGGCGGCGAAATCCGTTTTAATCCCGCGTACCCCGACGGCACGCCACGGAAACTGCTCGACGTGTCGCGTATCCGCGCAACGGGTTGGTCGCCCGTTATTCCGCTCCGCGAGGGCATCGCGGCAACCTACGCATGGTATCGCGACCGGAGGCGGATGGACGCGGCCCGCTGAGCCGCTGTCGTTGCGCAGGGTATGCGCCATCATCACCTGGAAATAAAAAAAGGACCGCACGCGGTCCTTTTTCCATTCTCGGATTTTCCACTCAATCAAACATGTGTTCGATTGCCTGGTACTTTGTGTGGACATCTTCGACCGAGCCCGCCGTCGCCGTGAAGTCCTTCCCCTTCGACACTTTCTGCAGCTCGGCTGTGGCCTTCACAAGTTCCGCAACGGCGGCCTTGAATTCCGGCTCGCGGGCCGCCAGTTTCTTCGGTGTGGCCGCAGCCGACAAGGCTGTCGCCGCATCCGCCATCTTATCGGCCATCGCGCGGATCTTCTGGGCGTTTTTCTCGGGCAGGTAATAGTGATAGACCTTATAGAGGTGCACGTGATACGCCTCGAGTTCCTTCATGCGCGGACGGATGACACGCACGAGCTTTTCATACGACGAATGCAGCTTTTCCACTGCATCCAGCATGCCCTTTTCGTCGTTCTTTTCCACGGCGGCGGATACAGCCGCGGTATGTCCTGCGAGCGCCGCGACTTCGGCGTCCCACTTGTTCTTTTTGTCGCGGAGAATCCCCGGCAGTTCGAGCTGCTGAAGCTCCTGCGTATATTTCTGCACCTGGGGCAGAAGCTCCTTGATCAAGTCGTATTTTTTGTTGGGCCACGCATCGTGCCAGAGCGGCGCGATTACGTCGTGAAAGTCCGCAAGAACAGGAACCTCGGCCTTGGTTTCGGCGGCGATGTCGTGTTCCTTTTTCTGCGCAGAGGCAGTGAACACGAATCCGAGAAGAAGGACAGGGATGAAAAGCCGTAGCGACATAAGGTGCTCCAAAACTGTGAAGAATCCCGCGACCGGTGTATCCGTCTCGCGAAAGCAATCAACAAAAATCCATGATTTATGTGACTTTATCAACTATGCCCAACATTCCACACACGCTGCAGATGCCTGAGAAACAGACCCCGTATGGACACGCTGTTTTCTCCTGAGAGTCTGGCCCTATATTCCATTCTGGCCCTCATTACCGCGGCACGTTCTGTCGCGTGGTTCACCGTCGATGCGGGAATCACGCGGACGCCTTCGCGAGGCGCGACGATGCTCGCCGCAGCGCTGCTGTGTCTTTCACCCGTCCTGCAGCTTGTGTACGCAGGACACCTGCCGCCCGACAATCCGCTGGCCCCGGGGGGATCGCTACGATTTCTGCTGATTGCAGCCACCTGCGGTGCGGGCATTGTGGCTGCACAATTTCTTATCACGGCACTCCCGCTATTTGTGCTCCGGGCGGCGGCGCGTAAACGCACGGGACGCTGGTCCGCCCGTACCCGTCGCACCGTTGCTGTGATCGCTCTGTTGTTATACGGCACCTGTCTTGTGGTTGTACCGGCGCGATTCGTCTCGGAGGCCCGCACCATTCGAGTCGGCCGGGCCGACATTCGGGCGGGTCTCGGCGCACCGATACGTATCGCCATTCTCGGTGATACGCAACTCGACGAATACCTCAATCCGTCGAGCATCAGAGCGGCCGTGGATTCACTGAACAACTTCGATCCCGACATCGTGCTGTTTGTGGGAGATGTCGCCCTCGCGACACGGCGGATGACCTTTGTTCCGGCAGGCGCTGCACTGCTGGCACCGTTGCGTGCGCGACTGTTAAAAGCGGCCGTGCTCGGTGATCACGACCTGTGGGCGGGATGGGCGCAGAAAGACAGCGTCGCCGAGCAGCTCAGGGCCGCGGGATTCACCGTGCTCGACAATACTGGTACACTGGTGGTGCGCGGAACTGACACGGTGCGCGTGGTTGGGATCACGCAGCTCACCGATGCCGATATCGGGGATGCTGCGCTGCGTGGGCTGCTTACACAGGACACGACACATCCGATCATCGTGCTTGCGCATCAGTGTCCGGCAGAGTTGCTGAAGACAGCCGAGGAAGCAGGCGTCATACTCGTCGCAGGCGGGCACACGCACGGTGGACAAATTCGATTCTGGTTTTATGGCCTGATGCTCTCGAGCGCAAGTCTGCGGTATCCTGTTGTATCGGGATACGACCGGCGTGGATCAACCCTGGTGTATGTTTCTCCTGGCATCGGATACTCCCTTGTACCGCTCCGCTACAACGCGTCCGGCGGTGTCGGCTGTGTCACACTCCGCTGAGCATTTACCTCCCCACGCGTTGAACGAAATAGTATATTTCGCAACCATGACACAACGCCGGCTCCGCATCGGATACTCCGCACGCGCGGAAACAGGGGCGCACCGGAACACCATGCTGTTCCTGGTCGCACTCTGTCTCCTTGCCTGCAGTGCCGTATCGTTTGCGCAGCCGGTGCTCTCGCTTCGAGGGCTCGGATTGAACTGGCCCTCGATCCGCATCGATTTCTCCGTGAAGTGCAAGGGCGTCTGGACCCATGCCTTCGACAAAACACGCTTCCGTGTGTTTGAAGACAGCGTCGACATGGGTGAGTTCGAGCTGCGCTGCCCCGACGGCACGGCCCGCTGCGGCGTTGTTGCTGCGCTCGTGCTCGATGCGAGCGGAAGCATGGGCGGGGAGAAAAACATGTACGCCCGCATCGCGGCGGGCAACTTCATCGAGAACATGGACGGTGTTCAGGACCGTGCCGCGGTGATCTGGTTCCAAAGCCGGGATACGCTGGTGCAGCCCCTCACTTCGGACAAACTCCTGTTGAAGGCGGCGGTCGACAGCCTGCCCGCCGCTGGTACAACGGCCGTGTGGGATGCGACCTGGAAGGCCATTACCGAACTCGTGAACAACGGCAGCGGGTACGACACCTGCGGCGCGGTAATCGTGCTGACCGACGGCAACGACAATGCAAGCGTGCGCACCCTGGGCGAAGTGGCCGCCTACGCTGTCTCACGGCGTATGCGTGTGATCACCGTGGGTATCGGAGCCGACGTGAACGATGTAGCGCTCAACTACCTTGCGACCGCCACGGGGGGTGTGTTCCATCATGTTCAAAACGCAGATCAACTGCCCGGAGTGTACGAAGACATTTTTATGGACGTGGCCGGCATTGAGGCGTGCGAGATCGTCTACCGCTCCGCCTGCGCCGACGGCACGCTCCGTACAGTCGAATTACGCATCGAAAATTTCTGCGGCGGATCGGACAGGAAGACGTGGACGTTTCGAGCGCCGGTCGACGGGGCTCCCGCAATTCCGATAGAGGTGCAGCCACGCGGCGGCACAGTGAAGGAGGGCGACACGCTTGTTGTTCCGGTCGATCTGCTCACTCCGCTCGCACAGGCGCCGTTCCCCGTATCGGAAGTAACGATCCGCTACGACACAACACTGTTGCGGTATGTGGGCATCGCCTCGCGGGAAGGGTGCCTGTTAAAAAATGCGGAGCTTGTTTCGACCACACTGGGTGACGCGGTGATTGTGAACACGCGCAAAAAAGTGATGGTCGAAGGAAGCGGCACCATGTTCCGGCTCGCTTTTGTGGGCAGGGAACAGGATCAGACGCGTTGCGCACCGCTGTCGGTAAATGCCTGGACGTTCACAGCCGGATGTCTCGCGGCCAGGACGGGGTCTGCCGAAATCTGCGTCGAAACAAAGCGGCCGAGCGTGCGCTGCACCATCGACGCTCCAGCCGTCCTGGTATGGGACGCATCCCTGCGGCGGTATAGCCCCGACACCGTCACACTCGTCGCGCACTACACAAATACGGGCGAGAAGGTGTTGCGCTCGGCGCGCTTCCTTCTCGAAGCAGCGCCGGATGCCTTCGAGATACTGTCGCCGGCATCGTTGACACAGATGCTGCCCGGAGGCGACCTCGCCGTCGGCGACACGGCCACGATACGATGGCTCGTGCGAGCCCTGCCGCGCGCATCCCTCGATTCGCTCGCCTTGTGTGTACGCGGCCAGTTCGGCAATCATCCCGACATCGTGTGCTGCACTCGCGTGATCGTGCCCGATGCCGACGCGGGTATCCGTTGCTCGGTCAGTGCACCGGTTCTTGTGGCCGACACAGTGCGACGGCGTTACGATCCCACTCCCACATCCGTCGTTGTGACAGTGCGGAATGAAGGCGGACGTGACACGGACACCATCCGCGTAGTCCTCGAGCTGCCCGCATCCATCACGCCGTACACAACGGTCGATCACCCGGTGGGTCTGCTTACACCGCCGGTCCTTCGACGTGGCGAGAGCGGCGTATTTATCATGCGTGCGCGTATCGCCGCCGAGCCGCGCGGCGCAACACTCCGCTTTTTCTCGCGGGCGATACAAGGCCGCGACACCTCCGTCTGCGCAACAAATCTCGACGTCCCGCCTCTGCATGCGCCGAAGCTATTTCCCTCCTGCGAAGTGCCCCTCGCTCTGCCGGTCGATTCCATGCGCGGCGTCTATATGTCCGACACGTTTGATGTAACACTGTCGCTAGTCAATCCGGGCGACCGGACAGCAACTCGGATTGTCGCCCTTCTTCTTCCTCCTCCGGGTGTCGTATTAGCCGATGCCGCGCAAACACTTCGGCGTAATGCCGTCCCCGCGTCCCTGACTCCGCGCAGCACCGGGGGCGGGGAAGCCCGCATCACCTGGCGTGTCGCATACACGCGCAGGCCTACCGACACAACGGCGCTGCAATTCGGCTGGATGGTCTGGGGCGAGGATGCGTACGGCGCGCCGACGGACACGGCGTACACCTCCTGCTCTACCATCGCGCCTCCGCTTCCGGAGCGCCTGCGTTGCACGCTTGCGTCTTCCGTCACCGACTTTGTCATGGATTCCGGAACAGTCAGCATCGATCCGGCACAATTTCTTTTGACCGCAAGACTCGCAAACGGCACCGCGCAGCCGCTCCGTGATGTCCGCGTCACCGTGCGTCCCACAGCCGCGGGTGGATCCGATCCCTTCGAAGCGGATCCGGCGGCAGGGGACACGTCCGCCACACGAACCATTCCAATTCTGTTCCCTGGTGAGTCGCGTGAATGTGTCTGGAATCTGCGTACCCGCTCTTCATTTCTTTCACCGGCCGCCACATCGGTCGAGTATACTCTCGACATCAGTGTCGACGGTCAGGTTTCGGATTTCGGGAAATGTGCAACACAGATAGTGATACGCGGCTCGGACGGCCGCGCGCCACAATTGTCCTGTTCCCTGACCGTGCCCGACACGGTGCGCTACGACGACACGGGGTATGTGCCGCTCCCCATTCCGGTGCAGGTACGATTGAGAAACACGGGAGGCGCGATCGCCCGCTCCACACATGTGTATCTTCTGCAGGGCGCCCTCTTCACCGCCGCATCACCTGCCGATATCGCGGTGGGGGATCTGCCGGGCGGCAGTGAAATGGATTCGACGCTCTCACCACGTTTCCTGCTTGTACCGCAAGCGGTCGACACGCCGACGATCGACACGGTACGCGTGCTTGTCGTGTCGCCCGACGCGGCACCAGCATACTGCTCGGCCGTGCTTGTTGTGCAGCGGCGGCGTGTGCCGCGCTTGCAACTCGTGTGTGCAGTATCACCCGACACCGCGCGCACAGGCCGAGGAACTGCGGGGTCCGGCCCCGACACAGTGCGGGTGACCGCGACACTCGTGAATACGGGAGACGCCCCGGCATACGACTGCCGGCTGACGGCCAGCGCGGGCGGACACCTCCTTCCGCTCGATGCAGTTTCACCACGACAGACTCCCATGCTGCTGCCGAACGCGCGCGTAACATTCACCTGGTTTTTTGCGCCGCTCGACGGAGAGGGCATCGTCACCGACACGATTCGCATCGGCGCCATTGCGCGGGATCTTCCCGCAACACATACCACGGATGACTGGTGCACAGCCGCTGTGACCCTTGAACGCGGCGTTGCGTCTGTGCTGAAACTTGCATGCAGCGCACCCGACACAATCCCGACCGGCCGCAGCACGTCCATCAGCTTTCGCGCCGCGGTGCGGAATGAGAGCAGCGTGTCCGCGACAGGCGGTACACTGCGGCTCGTATTGCCGCCGTACACACGACTCGATGCGGGCGAGACGGCGGACAAGCCCGTGCCCGTCCTGCCGCCAGGCGGACAGAGTGAGGCCGTGTGGCGGCTTATCACCGATTTCCCCTCCGTCTCGGGAGACACAAGAATCTGCGCCACAGTGCAGACGGATAGAAACGACGGTCTTTCGTGCTGCGCAACGCCGCGCCTGCTTCCCGCAGGATCGGACGGCCTTGAAACAGGATGCGAGGCGCCGGATTCGCTGCAACTCGACGCCCAGCGCGCGCAGTACCTCCCCGCACAATTCGAGACGTGCCTGGAAATCCGGAATACAGGACCCGATACTCTTGATTCCGGCGAGGTGCGGATTGTTCTTCCAACAAGCGGTCTCGAACGGCTCTCTCCCGCCGCCGATACCGTGGCGTTTGTGCTGGCTCCCGGCGCGGCGAAGCGGTTCTGTTGGACGCTGCGCGCCGTGCCGCAGCCGCGCGCGCGTTTCGAGCGACTGCTGCTCGTCGTTTCCCGCGGCGGAAGCACTCTTGCGGAATGCGAGCGCCGAATAGGCGTCCCGGCCACCGATGCCGTGGCGATCGGGGCGGTTCTGGCGACACACCCTGCCGATACGCTTCATTTCAACTGGACGGTGGACGACTTTGAAGGAGAGGCCTCTCCAACGGGTTCTCACACGGTGTTCCGCGTCGAGGGCACTGTGGACGGACGGCAGGCACGCGGGGTTACCGCCCTGCTGCTGCCTCCCGACGGCATCACCTTCGACGAGGGCGAGTCCGCAGAGAAACAAGCCGACTCGGCTGTTCTTGCGCAGGGACTGCAGGATCACATCGTGTGGCGCATGCGGGCCGCGCGTGCCGCCGAGGGTGCGACACGCACATTCGTGATGTCGGTGCGCGCGACAAACGCACACGAGACGCGGGCGGAAACATCCTTGTTCGTGCAGGGCGCGCCGCGGACGGCGCTGTTGACGCTGCCGCGCGACGTGAACGCGAGACGGGGACAGCGGATCGTGGTTCCCGTGTCCATCGACGCATCCCGCGTCGGCGCCATTTCGTCGTATGCGGTGAACATCACGTTCGATCCCGCGCTGCTCGCCTTCGCGGGTCTGCGACAGCAGGGCACACTCACAGCGGACGGGTGGCGTGGCGCGCGCGTGCAACTGACAGTGCCGACGGATCCAACGCGGCCCGCAGTGCTGTCACTTCGAGACACGGCGTTGACGCTCCCCATCCCGCGCCTGCGCACAGGCGTGTTTGCGGAATTGTTGTTTGATGCCGTGTACGACGGCGGTGTGAACGGACTCGATATTGCGGCAGCGGATCTGCGTTTTCTCGATACCACGACGACGGCGGGCGAGTCGTTCACCGCGGGGGTGAACGGATCGGGCTACCGCGCTGCGAGCGAGTTGCGGCTCGAGTATGAACACGGCCGCGTTCTTCTCACAGGTGACTGCCTCGTTCCCGTGCGCAGCGCGGCGGAGGCGGAACCGCTGCTGGCCGCTCCGAATCCATTCACCACATCAACACGCATCGATTTTCGTATCACACGCCGAGGCCCTATTCGTCTCGACATTCTCGACGCGCTGGGAAGGCCGGTACATATGGCCGTTGAAGGCGTGTATGATGCGGGCAGGCACCGTATCGTTTTCGACGCAGGCACACTGCCGGGAGGCATGTACCGGTGCCGGCTCGCGGGTCCTGATGGTATACACGAAACAGCGGTGCTACTTATACGCTGACACACGACACGCAGGACAGGAAAGGCCGTTCCGACGAATCGGAACGGCCTTTTTGTTTTACCGGAATCGTGGACCGTCTAATGCACGGGAGTGCCCGGCGGGGTTCCCATGAACATCTGACCGGGGTCTCCTACGATTTTAATCTCGCCGAACTTGCGCTCGTACTTGTCGATGTTGTCGTGCATCGCGTTAAGCAGCAGCTTCGCATGCACCGGGGTCATGACGATGCGCGCATGTACGCGCGCCTTGGGCACGCCCGGAAGTATGCGCGTAAAATCGATAACAAACTCGGCGTTCGAATGCGTGATGATGGCCAGATTCGAATAGATTCCCTCGGCTTCCGTTTCGCCGAGCTCGATGTTTACCTGTTGCGTTTGTTCCGGTGGCTGGTTCATGACTCTGTCCTTGAATGGCCTGCTGTGTGGACCGCGCGGGGTTGTCCCACGCTGCCGCATTATTTTCCGCGAATCGCGTCCGCTTTTTTGTAGACGTCCTGGGCTTCGTTTGTCATACCGAGCGAAGTGTAGATCTTGCCCGCAAGCTCGAGGTTCGGCAGTGCGTCGGCATTTATCGTGAGGAGTGTTTTCAAGAGCGGGAGCGCCTTCTCGAGAATGGGTTTGTGTCCAACCGGCTGCTTCTCGGGATTCGCGGCTGATTCCGCGTCGCGCACCTGCAGAGCGTAGCGCAGCGACGCCACGCAGTAATTGTACATGGCGTTCTCGAACTTCGGATCGAGCGCGTAGGCCTTCTCGAGATACGTGAGCGCCTCTTTGTAGTCCTTCGTCTCGAGCAGCACCGTGCCGTAGGCGTACTGCGCGTTTTTATCCTTCGGATTTGCATCGGCGTAGGCCTTGAATTTCTCCTTCGCTTCGACGATGCGGTTCGCGGCGACGTATGCGTTCAACAGCTCCTGATTCAAGTCGGGATTGTCGGGGAATTTTGCGACCGCGCCATTGAGGAACGCGATTGCCTCGTCAAGCTTCTTTGTCGCCTCGTCCGTTTTCCCGTCTTTTTTCAACTGGGCGGCGCGCGTTGTCTGGATCTGTCCGATCAACCTGTGCGCTTCGGCGTGCGGCTTGAATTTGTTCTGTTCCTCGAGAGCCGCCAGTGCCGCGGCTTCGTTCCCCGCGGACAGTTCCGAATACGCGAGAATGATAAAGGCCTCGTATTTGGCCGATGTGTCGGGGGCGAGGCGCGTTGCGGCGCGCAGTGAACGCGAGGCCGACTCGTAGAGCGCCTTGTCTTTTTTCATGCCCGCCTTCTTGTACTTGGTGGTTCCGTCGAGATAGGCCTGCTGCCAGAAATACGGTGAATTGTTGGCAATTTCCGACTGCATCTGCGGTCCAAGGTTCTTGGCCTTCTCCCACGCTTCCTGGAGACGGCCGTAATCCTTTTTCAGACCGTGGCTGAATCCGAGCCAGTACCACCCCTCGGCACTGTTGGGCTTCTCGTTCACTTCCTTCTGGAATGCGTCGATGGCGAGGTTCAGCTTGGTGCTGTCTTTCGACGACTGATACTGCTGATAGTACATTTTCCCGCTCGTGACATTCGGCGACGAACACTGGAAGCCGGTTGTCGCGAGCAGCACAACACCCAATGCGGTGACGGCAAGGGCGAGGCGATACGTGCGATTCATTGTTTCCTCGAATGGAATTGGGGGCGGGTGACGCGGCAAAGCGCGGATCGTGAAAAATTACCCAAAGACACAGGGAGAAACAAACGGACTCATCCTCAGCGCGGTATATTAAACGCCTCCGCTCGCGCGTCTTCGAGAAACGAAACAACCGCATCAATCACCACGTCGCGTTTTTCCAGGTGCGGCACATGCCCGCAGGACGGGAGCAACAGCGTGCGCGTCGGACCACTGCATCGCTGCGCAATCGCGCGGACCTGTTCAATCGATCCGTATTGGTCGTCTTCTCCCTGCACCACGAGAACGGGATCACTCACAGCGCGCAGATCGTCGAGCATGTGCCAGTCGCGCGCACGCGGGTCGAGCCAGGTGTCGGCCCAGGCCTTGAAAACACCTTCGGTGTTGCTGCCGTGATACCGTTGCAGCTTCTCACGGAGGCCTCCGCGCTCGAAGGCGTCGCGGGCTGCACGAATGCCCGCAAGCGTAAGGTCCTCGATGAATACGTGCGCCGCCTCCGCGACCACCGCCCGCGCACCGCCGGGGAAGCGCGCGGCAAACGCGAGCGCGATGGTTCCGCCGTCGCTGTGCCCAAAGAGCACGGGCCGTTCGATGTGCTGCTCCGCGAGAAGTGTGCGCAGGGTCTCGCATTCTTCATGGTAAAAATCGATGCGACGCGGAGCGTCGAGCGGGTCGCTCGATCCGTGCCCGCGACGTTCGTAGACGAAACCCTCACAGCCGAGGGCCTCACAAAGCTGGCGTGGAAACGCCTTCCACTGCCCGATGCTGCCAAGCGCTTCATGCAGAAATACGACCGCGGGCATCCCGCTGCGCGGCAATGCCGGTGCGAAACGCGCTGCACGCAGGCGCGCGTTCTTCGTGACGATGTCGAAGCTCTTCATGCAGGACGAGGTGGCAATCGCCGCGAGGCGGATTCAGAAATACCAGATGGCGCCGATCGAAATTGCCTGGTAATTGTCGTTGTCCTTCGCGACCCAGCCGTCGAGATTATCGTTCAACGACAGTGTTTTTACGAACGTGTACGTGATGTCGAGATTACGCGTGACGGTCCAATGTATTCCGACCATTATCGGGACAATGAGCGCCATGGTCTCGTCCCTCTGATATTGAGCGATCTGGTCCTTGATGCGCGGACTCATGTACGTGACATTCGGTTTGAAAAAGGCAACCCCGAAGCCGCCTCCCACAAAGGGCCGCAGGGGAACACGATTGAAGAATTCGATCTTGCCGATGCCTGATACGCTGATGACTCCGGTCCGAAATTCGTAGTCCGAGGACATGGCCTTCTGCGGAGAGTAGCTGATATATGCCAGCAGTGAGCCAGTCATAAAACTCCCGAGAGTGAACAGCTTTGCCTGGGCGTATAGATCGACCCCAAGATCCCATTTATGATCGGCATCCGGAAACATGGCGCCATGGTCGATATCGCCCGAGTACAGTGTCATGCCGAAATTGGCACCCACGCTGAACGTTCCGGGATGTAATTCCTTGATGGGAGAAAACTGTCCCTGCGCCGCAACTGTGTGCGTACAAACAAGGAGGGCCAGGATGGCAACGAGGGTGCGGAGTGGGTGGCTCATAATGCGAGGGCTAAGTGGGGTTCGGCGACGGATCCGCAGCCCAAATGTACGACACCGCCGCCTGCGAGGGAAACGCATCGAGGACCGCGAATGGTGCGCGGCACTCCGCACACTTCCGGGCAGTGATCAAAATACTTCGTGAATAAAAGCCGGCACCGCGTCGGGACGCAGCACCGCGGTCAGGGCAAGACCGGCCAGCGCGCCGTACAAATGTACGTCGTGTCCGATATTATCGCGCTGATGCCGGGCGCCATACCAGCTTCCCGCCAGGAAAAGTACACCGAACAGCGGGTACGGCAATCCGACGGGCAGGAAGAAGAGGTAGATCCTGTGTTCGGGATAAAACAACATGCCGCTGAAAAAGAGACCGGCCACTGCGCCCGACGCCCCGAGCGCGCGGTACCCCGGATCCCCCCGGTGCGAGATTACGGAAGGCAGCGCCCCGAGGATAAGACTGCCGAAGTATACAAAGAGAAATCCTCCCTGCCCGAGCGCCGCTTCGACGGCAGGGGCGATCGAGAAATACGAGACCGCGTTGAAGAGCAGGTGCCCGACGCTGCCATGCACAAATCCGTAGGTGACGAGTTGATGCCAGCGGTTCCGTTCCATTATCCCGTACGGATGGAGCATCCACGCCGACCATAGATCCGTCCACAGGAATGCGAGCGCACTGATCCCCACAAGGAGAATCAGCACAATCGTTGATGCGGACAGTGTGTCGAATGCCATCGGGGAGTATACTCAGATCCGTTCTCAGTACGAAACGGATCCGCCCGATGTCCGCCTACGGGACTTACAGGTTCAGAATCCGACGGCGACGCCGAAGGTCACGCCAAGCTTGTAGGTTTTATACCAGGACCCTTCCACGACATAATTGAGCATGGTGCCCTCGAGCCCGAGGTTGAACATGGAGTAGTTGGTCGGATACATCTCGAGTCCGAAACGTACCTTGGCCAGCGGTCCGAGTTTGGTGGCGCCAAGCACTGTGCGGGTGTAGGGATAGACAAAATGGAGGATGCCGAGATCGGGCAGCGAGAGCTTCCATACCGCGCCGTACCAGTCGAGCATCTTGTTCCGCTGAACGACGGACGGGATCCATGGGACGGGAGGATCATACACAACGCGTATCGGTTCCTTCTCGGCCAGGTTCGTGGCAGGATTCATCATTTGAAATTCCTGACCGAAGGTCTCACGGCCGTATTCGAGTCCGAACGCATGAAGATCCGATACCTTGTACACGGCGCTTATGGCCATGTCTTTGAACAGGTCGTGTGAATTGTAGGGCAGATCCACAGATGGATGTGAGCGGCTGTTCAGCAGGCGCATCTCGAAGACAAGATTGGAGAGGAAGGCGCCCTCGGAGTTGTACACGAAGAAGAACCGCCCCTTGGTGTCGACCGATGCGAGTTGCGGCTCCACAAATGCAACGGGCACGATTGACGGTCGTGCAGATACATGTGCGGCCTCATCGGTCGCCTCCGCACTCAGGTCCGCCTGTGCTTCCTCCATGTAGTTCAGATCAACAAATGCCATGCTGGTCGCGGGGGTCCGGACCTCCACAAGCCCCGCCGCATCCGCAACAGACGCAGTTTGTACCGCGGGAAGGTGTGTAACGGGCACGGAAGCTGGCTGGGCCTCCGTCTGCAGGTACTCGGGCGTCGGTGCTGCCGGTTGCGGTGAAGCTGTTTCCGGTGCGTCCCCGACCGCGACAGGCGTTGCTGCGACGGAGCGCGCAGCATCCGCCTGCCTGAACGCGGAGGAAGGTGTCGGGGAGTCTGCCCGCTCACGTGTTGCCACGGGAGCGGTTTCATGCTGCCGGACGGACGCGGCAGCGGGCGACGAGGTGGCGGCAAGATCGGCGGTGGATTGCTGCGTGTATGTCGAGATAAAAAATATCGATGTAGCGACGATGGAAAACAGCGACGTGGCGAGATACGGTGCGGCGGAGCGAAGCGCGTGCCAGACGGCTGAACCCGCAACAGGAGCGGACGATGACGCCGCGGCCGGCGCGGCAGCGGGGGCTGCCGATGTGGCGGCGAGCGCCGAGGGAGCGGACAGGCCGAGCCCTGTGAAGAGTGCGGCCGTGACTGCTGCCGGCGGCGTGATGCTGCGCAGGTCGTTCTGGACGAAGGAATGCAGTCGGAGGTGTTCGTTGAACTCCCGCCTGAGCTGCGGATCGGTATTCAGCGCCGAGAAGAGAAGATCCTCCTGCACGGCGTCGAGCCCTTCGTCAAAGTACTGGTGTACGAGATGTATCGGTGTCATGGTCTTGATGCCTCCGCCTTGAGCGCGCGGAAAGCTGCGTGGTTCAGGTGTGTTTTGTTACGTCTGCGATGTATGGTGCCAAAATGCCGCGTATCTGTTCCTTGGCGCGCATCACGCGCACTTTGAGCGAGGCGACGGTATCACCGGTGATGGCGGCGATATCCTTGTAGGAAAGTCCCTGATAGAAGCGGAGAATGAAAGCCTCGCGATATGGTTCATCGAGCAGATCGAGAGCGCTGCCCACCATGTTGAACAACTCTTCGCGCTCGTAAGGGGGCGTGCTGCCCGCCATGTCGTCTTCCTCGAACGGCGACCAGCGCGAGGTGGTGCGTCGATGATTCAGATGGATGTTTCGCGCGCTCGTCAGCAGGTACGCGAGAATATTCGCGACCACGGCACGGGAGAAATCATGGTGAAAAAACCTCGTGAACGCTTCCTGGAAGAGGTCGTTCGCATCGTCGGGATTTCCGCTCATGCGGAGGCAGTACACGTACACGCGCTGGGAGTGTCGTGCGTAAAGCTCTGCAAACGCATCATTCTTTTCCTCCGGTGTTCCCCGGAATACCTGGAAAAGTTCGGCGTCGTTCAGTGTGGAATACTTGCGTTCCATAGGCCTTCTGCCGTCGCACCGCGGTGCGTCACCGGTCCGCGCGGGGATTTCCCGCCGGCACCGGTATTATCGAGACACAGCGCTGCGTAAAGGGTTACAAACCAACGGTGTACGCGACGGGCCGCCTGCGGTTTCATTGCCGGCCCACAATTGCCCGAAAGGCCCGTGCGGCCGCCCGAAACGAGGTGCCGTCGAAACGAAGCGCAAAACGGAGCATATTTCCAAAGATCGACCACAACAGCCAGCGCCTCAAGGCAGGGGTATACACACCGCGCTTACGCCGAAGATGGCGAAGTGCGACTATTCGCCGTTCATGCGCCACGGCGCGC
This sequence comes from Ignavibacteriota bacterium, assembly GCA_016218045.1. Classification (NCBI taxonomy): domain Bacteria; kingdom Pseudomonadati; phylum Ignavibacteriota; species Ignavibacteriota bacterium. Next base: position 197,199 of record JACRFB010000072.1, on the reverse strand, counting down.
ACAAGCCGGTTCTCACGCGCCCGGTGATGCAACACCCTGAGCGTGGGGAGAACGGTGACCGGAGTTGTTCCCGGAAAACCGAGGGCAACTCCGTAATTATCACCGATGCCATGTACGTCGAGTTGTTCGTCAAAAGGAGATGCGAGCAGCCACTCCCTGCGCACAACCGCCGCGCCCAGGCCGTACACTGCCGTATGAAAACTTCCGGCGCCAACCTGGGTGACAAGCGGCCACCCCGCCAGCGTAAAGGTGTTTCCGCGCCTCCGGTACCAGCGGAGGATCGGACTCAGCAGCAGCGATTGAATCGGCGGGAGACGGAGCGCATCGAGATCCGCCCATACGGTCAGTTGGAAGAAAAAACTCCACATTAGTGCTCGCGGATTCGGCGGAGGGATCCCGTCGGTGAAACCGCCCGATTCATCCGCTTCCAATACCACGCCGCTTACCGCGCCGCAGTCGGGGTGGGTCTCGAAATGGCGTAAAATAGTCTCGAGATATTCCGGCGGGACTTCGATATCGTCGTCGCAAAGGAAGACAAGCGACCCGTGCGCCTCGGCAATACCCGCATTACGCTGTACACACACCGAGGCGTTCGTTCGCACACAGCGCAACGACGACGCAGCATACTGAGACACCAGGGCGTGCCGTGTGACGGGAATGTCGCTGGCATCAACAACGATGACCTCATCGGGGGGCCGTGTCTGTGCGGCGATTGCACACAGAGCGCGACGGAGATGCTCGGGCCTGTTGCGCGTGGGGATGACCACGGAGATTGTGAGCGCGTCCGCCATCACATGGCGCTCCGCTGCCGGGAGATCGCCGTCTCGTACACTGCGAGCAGCGCGGCCGCGGCCGCATCGATGGAATTGTGTTCCGCCCACGCGCGCGCCGCGCGTCGCATCCCCTGCGCGCGTGCGGTGTCGGCGGCGCATGCAAGAATCGCCTCCGCCAGAGCGCCTGGATCTCCGGGCGTGACGGCACACGCGGCGTGGGGATGCAGATCGCGCACGAGTCCCGTGTCCGTTCCCACAATCATCGTCCCCGACGCGGCCGCCTCGGCCACGGCCACGCCGCCCGCCTCGTGCAGTGAGCTTTGCACAAAAATATCGGCGGATCGGTACAAGCCGGGAAGGACCTCGTGCGGCAGATGACCGAGGAAGGATACACACCCTGCGGGAAGGCACTCGTCTGCAAACGCCTGCAATCGACCTTCGAGATGATCGGCGCCGACGATGCGCAGTGAGGCCGGAATCCGTGCCGTTACCTGCGCAGTCGCGCGGATCAGCGTATGTTGATCCTTGACCGGAGTAAGATTCGCGACATGCAGCAGCGATAGGTCGCCGCGGCGTGTGGCGGACTCGTGATAGGAAAACATATCGGTGTCGACACCCGGCGGTATGAGGTGTATACGCGAGGGATCGAGTCCGCGCGCCTCGAGGACGCCCGCCTGTTGCCGCGAGAGCACCGTCACCGCGTCACTGGACGCCGCGCAGCGCAGCAGCAGGGCGCGCGCGGCAGGAACACGAAAGTGACCGTAGCCGATGGCGGGCAGGTTTGCCGTCTCGGCGCCGTGAAAACTCGCGCAGACCGGACGTCGCAGCACGGCTCCCAGCGCGGTGGCCGCCAGTGCTCCCGGGTGTCCCCATATCCCGTGGAAAAGATCGAAGGGTACACGCCGGTGCGCGGCAGATGCCGACGCGAACAGGTGCGCGTAACGAAGGGCCGGATTTCGGATAGGGAGGTCCGAAACAAAGACCACCCGGGCGTGTGTCAATGCCGGACTCTTCTCCGTTCCGCGCGCGGAGCGCAACGTAAAAATTGTGAGGTCGATCTGCTTCGCGGCACGCGCGAGCAGACCGGTCAGAAACGGGATGTCTATGCCCGTCCCGGCGGCTTCCAGTCCGCCGTGTACCAGCACGGCAACACGCGGCCGGCGGGGGCCTGTCGAGTTCATCTCGGGCCTCCAGCGGCTCTACGGTGCCGCGTTGCAACCACTTCCGCATACGCGGCGCGCACGCGCGCGGCAACCGCGGGCCAGGAGAGATGTCTGTCGAAGAAGACGCGCACGTCCGCGGCCGGGGGACGTCCTGCGGCCGCCGCAAGCAGCGCGCGCGCGCAGGAGCCGGCATCGCCTGGTTCCCAGAGCGCGCCCATTTCGCCGTTGCGCGTCAAAACGCGGAAGGGCGGGATGCCGGTTACCGCGGGGTACACACCGCAGGCCATGGCCTCGAGCAGGGCGAAACCGCAGCCCTCGGCATGGCTCCCCAGCACAAAGATGTCGGCCTGCGCATACAGCGCCGGCATCGCGTTGTGCGGCACCGTGCCCCGAAGCCTCACGGCGCCGGTGATGCCCAGCCGTGCAATCTCCTCGCGCACACGATCCAGCATTGGGGCGTCGGAGTACGCCATCGTGAGAAACGCGCGGGGCGACTGTACGCGCATCTCCGCAAATCCGTGCAACACGGTGATGGGATCCTTGCAGGCATTCAACCGGCCCACCCACAGCACATGGGGTGCTCCGGCACCTGAATCACCGAATTGCGGCGCGGACGGGCATTCCATGTATGTCGACGCTTCCTGCACGGCGAATATCGCTGCTCGAAAAGGGAGCAGGCCCCGACTTTTCCACGCCTCTCCCTGTTCACGCGAGGTGAATATCGCGGCATCGGCGCAACGGAGGAAGGTGGCATAGATCCGGCGTCTTGGGAAAGCCGGGTCGGGTCCGCCGTGATGCTGCCAGACCAGGGACGTGGAGCGAGGTGTAATGCGGCGCAGAGGGACAAGCGTGGTCGGACGCCCGTTTACGTGGATCAGATCGGGTTCGTGGGAAGCGGCCAGACGGAGTGTCCGGAGCGGCATCGCCCACGGCGGCAGGCGAGGCGGAAGGCCGTCGGAGACGAAATGATACGATACACCGTTGCGTTCAAGCGCCGCGTCGGTCCCGAAGCGCTGCACACACGTCACACGTGTATCCATCGCCGCGAGAGCTTCACACCATCCTGTGGATGCGGTGTAGCGCGCGAGCAATTCGTCGGGACCACGTATGCCTGCGTCGTAGTGGGGATTCATGTACACGATGTGCATGAGGAGCGCCGGACGACTATTCGAAACGCTCGAGTACGATCACGAAGTGATCGCCGAGTACCGAGAAAATAGGAAGCGTGTCGAGACGCCGCTCCATCCGCCGCGCCAGCGCCATGAGCCGCGGGGCGCGCTCGTGGAAATATGTGAACGACGGCGGCGGAGTAAGGACATTGAGTCCGACAACACGGACGATCGTGAAACGACCGCGAATCATCCGCTTGATCGAGCGCAGCGAGTGGTACCAGGTCAGCACATGGCGATGTCCGACGGGAACGCTCACGCCGTTCCACCGCCAGCGACGGAACGCCTCCCGCAGGCGTCCGCGTCGGAGATATGCCACTGTTTCCGTGATGGAAAATCTGTTCATCAGGCAGAGGATTGCAACGCCGTTATCGGGAAGAACGTGATAGATATCGCGCAGCACCGGTTCAAGGTGACGGACGCAGTTGAGCGCGCCGAAATTGGAGAACACGCCGTCCACGCCGCGGTCACGCACGCACGCAAGATGTTCTGCGGGCATACGCAGCGGATACACGGTTGGCAGATCCTCGCACGCCGCGCGCGTCTCCGCGAGCATACGCGACGAGGGATCGCTTGCAACCACCTCCCAGCCCTCTTCCGCGAGCAGGCGCGCGTCCACGCCCGTGCCGCAACCCAGTTCGAGGATGAGTCCGCGTTTCGGGAAGAACTCCCGCGCCAGGGCGTACACGCGTTCGCGCAGCCGCCGGACCTCCGGCAGCGCGCTGAATTCCGCATCATACGATGCGGCGATATCCGAGAATGGCGAATCAGACATGGATGTTTCCGAGAATACGGATTTTGTGTGAGTAACAGTAGCGCGGGGCGGCGGCGGGCGGAGCACTCTTTCAGGGCATCTTGCGTTCGATTAAATAATATGCTATGTTTGTTCGAACAACCGCATGTAATTAAGGCAACCACACAAACTAACCTAATTAATTGAAGTGCTGGATTCCATCGATATCACCATCCTGAACGCCTTGCAGCAGAGCGGGCGGAAGCGCAGGAACGAACTGGCCGAAGAGACCGGCCTGTCGCTGCCCGCGATCAGCGAGCGTTTGCGCAAGCTCGAGGAGCGCGGATACATCGAGCGATACACCGCGGTTCTCAACGCGAAACTGCTCGGCAACGATGTGACGGCCTTCGTGTCGGTCACCATCGATTCCTCCAAACACTACGAGGAATTTCTGCGCCACGTGCTGCAACACCCCGAGATCCTCGAGTGCCACGCCGTGACCGGCGACGGTTCACATCTGCTCAAAATCCGCACGGCAAACACCGCATCCCTCGAGGGGATACTGTCGGCGATACAATCCTGGCGCGGTGTGCAGGGCACGCGCACCAGCGTGGTGCTGTCGACGCGGAAGGAAACACTGTCTATTTCACTTGCCTCACACGACACTCATCATACGGAGAAAAAACACGCATGACCCCGCATCGCCCCGAAGACGTGTCCCGCGTGCTCGACCTCGTCGCGCGCGAAAACGTGAAGATGATTGATTTCAAGTTCATGGATTTCCCGGGCCAGTGGCAGCACACATCGATACCGGTGTCACACTTTTCTGCTGGCACCTTCGATGAAGGCCTCGGCTTTGACGGATCGAGCCTGCGCGGCTTCAAGAGCATACACGAGAGCGACATGGTGATCATTCCCGATCCCGCGACGGCCATCATCGATCCGTTTGTCAAGGAAAAGACCTTGAGTCTCGTCTGCGACATCTACGAGCCACTCACGCGCGAAAAATACGAGCGCTGTCCCCGGAACATTGCGCAGAAGGCCGAAGCGTATCTGCAGCAGACCGGGTTGGCCGACACGGCGTATTACGGTCCGGAGGCCGAGTTCTTCATCTTCGACGACGTGCGGTATGCAAACAATCCGAATCACTCCTTTTACATGCTCGACTCCGTGGAAGGCAGTTGGAACACCGGACGAGACGAGGGGCCGAATCTCGCCTACAAACCGCGTCCAAAGGAGGGTTATTTCCCCGTGCCGCCCACGGATCACCTCAACGATCTGCGCAACGAGATGGTGCGTGTGATGATCGAGTGCGGACTCGACGTCGAGGCCCAGCATCATGAAGTCGCCAGCGGCGGTCAGGCCGAGATCGACCTCCGTTTTCAGCCGCTCGTAACGGCGGCGGATCAGCTTCTTCTCTTCAAATACATCGTGAAGAACACCGCGCTCAGGAACGGCCGTACGGCCACATTCATGCCGAAGCCGATTTTCGGCGACAACGGATCGGGCATGCACGTGCACATGAGTTTGTGGAAGCAGGGCAAGCCGCTTTTTTACGGCGAGCACTATGCGGGCCTCAGTGAAATGGCCCTGCACTACATCGGCGGCCTGCTCAAACACGCGCCCGCGCTCTGCGCACTCGCGAATCCGACGACCAACTCCTACAAGCGTCTCGTGCCGGGGTACGAAGCGCCGGTGAACCTCGCATACTCGCAGAGGAATCGCAGCGCGTCCATTCGCATTCCAATGTACTCGTCGAGCCCCAAATCGAAGCGCATCGAATTCCGTACGCCCGATCCCTCCTGCAACCCGTACATCGCCTTCAGCGCCATGCTCATGGCGGGTCTCGATGGAATCATCAACCGCATCGATCCCGGCGATCCGCTGGACAAGGACATCTACGATATGAAACCCGAGGAACTCGCAAACGTGCCGAGCACACCGGGCTCACTCGAAGAGGCGCTCCGCGCGCTCGAACGTGATCACGACTTCCTCCTCAAGGGCGGTGTGTTCAGCGAGGACGTCATCGGCACGTGGATCGACTACAAGATGAACAAGGAAGCAAAGCAGCTTTCGCTCCGGCCGCATCCGTTCGAATTTGGGATGTACTTTGACGTGTAGATGGTAGAAAGTAGATGGGTAGGTAGTAGATGGTAGATCGATCTATGAAGGTCGTGTAAGGAGTCAGGAGACAGGAGTCAGGAGACACGGGTTAACCGGATGACTGTCTCCTGATTCCTTTTTCTTGTCGCCTCACTCTCGCTCAACAGAACACACATCTACCATCTACTCAACTACCAACTACCCATCTACCTTTCACTCATCTACCAACAACTCTCAGAAACGTAATTGCAGCATCACGCCGCGTGGTGCGGGCAGAACCGTGGCCGACAGTGTCTCTGAGACGTCGAAGTCGTAAAGATGTGCATCGACGAAGGCGTCGGCGCATTGAACGAGGTAGAGCACAAGAAACCACCAGGCGTAGGTGTCGCGGTTGTCGCGATACACCTCGCGCAACTGCTTGAGGCGAAGGTCGCCGCTGCTGTTCTCGGGTGTGATGCTCGCGGCGTATCTGTCGCGGTAATCAAGAAAACCGTTGTTCTCAACCACCACACCGCGTATCAGGAATACACCAAGTCCGACAACCACGGGGACCTTCCAGTACGATTCGTTGTACCACTGCCCCAGACCCGGCAGAAGTGCGGACCGCAGTACCGCTCCCATGGGCGATTTGGTCATCGTGTAGCCGCTGTCGGCGGATTTCCGTTCGGCGGCGGAGCCACCGGACTCCTGCGCATGCAGCGCGGGGCAGGACAGGACAACAACGAGGGTGCACAGAGCAACGAGTTTCATGAGTGAAACATAGCACCAGACCTTGGGCCAAACAATCCGCGAATCCGTGACCGGGCCCGTGTGGCGTTGGTTTTTCAGACACAGCACGCTAGTTTCAACGTCAACAGGACAGGCACCCATGAAAAAAATACGTATCGGTGTGATTTTCGGCGGACGATCGGGTGAACACGAAGTGTCGCTGGTCTCGGCTTCCTCCGTGATGCAGGCCCTCGATCCTTCGGTGTACGACGTTGTGCCGATAGGGATCACCAAGGACGGCCGCTGGTTGACAGGGCCCGATGTGATTACACATCTCGCGGGATCTGGCGGCCGACCCTCACCATGTATGCTGGCGCCGGAGCCGGGCCGGGGTTTGCTCGTCGAGGAAAGCGGGCAGTGGACCGATTCGGCCCTCGACATCATCTTTCCCGTGCTGCATGGCACATACGGGGAGGACGGAACGATACAGGGCGTGTTCGAGATGGCGGATCTCCCCTACGTGGGATCGGGAGTCCTGGCCTCGGCGGCCGGCATGGACAAGGTCCTGCAGAAAAGACTTCATGCGGCGGAAGGCCTGCCCATTGTGGAGTACACCTGGTTCCGTGCCGAGGAATTCGACGCGGATCGCGAGGAACTTCTGGAGGATATCCAACAGACACTCGGATACCCCGTCTTTGTGAAACCGCCAAATCTCGGATCCAGCGTGGGCATCTCGAAGGCGCGAACGCGTGATGAACTGGAGCGTGCCATCGAACTCGCGCGTGCGTACGACCGCACGGTGTTGGTAGAACGTGCCGTGCCTGATGCGCGCGAGATCGAAGTTGCCGTGCTCGGCAACGGCGAAGCGATAGCGTCCGTTCCCGGCGAAGTGGTCCCGAGCAATGAATTTTACGACTACAACGCGAAGTACGTCGACGGCGCCTCCGCCACCATTATCCCGGCGTCACTTGACGACGAGACGGCGGAGCATGTGCGTGTGCTCGCGATTGCGGCCTTTCACGCGACGGGGTGCGAGGGACTCGCGCGTGTGGATTTCCTGCTGTCGAAATCGACGGGCGCCCTGTACCTCAACGAGGTGAATACCATGCCCGGATTCACCAGCATCAGCATGTACCCGAAACTGTTCGAGGCATCCGGTATCGCGTATCCCGCGCTGCTCGACCGGCTCGTGCAGCTCGCCTTCGAGCGTCACGCGCAACGCGCGGCGGTACGACGCTCCTTCGAGCCGGACGTGCGCTGGTTCACCGGCGGAGCCGGGTCTTAAACCGACGATCCGGCGAGGCGCGACACCATCATTCCGAACCGCGCGGTGCGGGCTTTTGCCCACAGCAGCGGGAGCCGCAACACATTTTTCCGAAGGGCGGAGAGCGCCCGCCCCACCGCTGCTTCGTTGACGACAAAGCGGTTCGCAAACCAGTAGTAGCGGTCCGAATATCGTCCGGTCACGATATGGTTGCGGTCGTTCCACGTCTCGAAGGGCTGCGGGGGAACAACGGCGTGTGCTCCGAGTTCGATGTGATACCGGGTTCCCTTGATCGGATACGCAATAGTGGTCAGCACAATGTCGGGTCGTGATCGTCGCAGGTAGTGAGCAGTGGCGAGGATGTCCTCGTCTTTTTCGCCCAGATACCCAAGCATGATGAAGGTGCCCACTTCGATGCCATGTTCCCGGCAGACACGGGTCATTGCTTCGACCTGCTCGACAGACACGCCGCGGCGCATCGCGTCGAGGACACGCTGCGAGCCGGACTCCGCCCCGAGCCATACGCGCCTGCAACCCATCGACGCGAGCGCGCGCGCGACGTCGGGCGTGAGCCGGTCGGCGCGTGTGATACACTCAAAGGGCACGGACAGGGCTCGCGCGCGCAGCTCACGTTCGAGCTCGAAAATCCATGCATGATTGATGGTGAACACGTCGTCGGCAAACCAGAGCGCATCGGGTGTGTATCGTGCCAGGAGGCCCGCGATCTCCTCGGCGACCAGGGCGGGGGAGCGGCGACGGTAACTTTCTCCGTACACGGTGTGGCTGCACCACGTACAGGTGTACGGGCAGCCGCGCATCGTGACGATCGACATGACGCGCACACCGTGGTGTTCTTCCCAGCACCGGAAATAGGGCGTGTAGTCGATGGCGTCACGGTCGGGTTCCGGCAGATCATCGAGAGATTTCCGCAGCACGCGCGGGGTATTTCGTCGCGTATTCCCGTCAGTGTCGCGCCAGATCACACCCGCGATATCCTCGAGCGAGGTCGATCCATGGAGAAAATGTGCAAGCACCTCCTCGAGTGTTTCCTCGCCTTCACCCGCGACAACAACATCGGCCCCCGCGGCGAGGTATTCCTCGGCGTATGATGCTGGTTCGGGTCCGCCGAGCACCACACGGCATCCCGCTGCTTTTGCCGTTTTAAGCATGCGCAGGGCGGCAAACTTCGTCACCATGTTCACCGAGATTCCGACCACGGGGGGCCGCAGTTCCTCAATCGCGCGCTCGAAGTCGCCCTCCGCCGCAAACGTCGCATCGAAGACGGACGCGCGGAAGCCGCGTCGTTTTAACCACGCCGACAGGGAAAGAATGCCCAGCGGCGCGAACGGTTTCATGACGCGCTGCTCCGCGGCATCCTCGCGGAGAAAGTACGCGTGCGCGAGCATGATGTCGATCATGACGGCAGAACAGCTACGCGCGGCGGGAGGGAAGGCGGCAAGCGGCGCAGCAGCGCCATGCGCGCGCGCGCGTACACCCACTGACAGAAATTTACCGGAAGAAGGACAAGGCGCCTCGGGCTGCGTTTTCGCAGGGCCTGCCTCATGCGGAACTCCTTGTGCACGGCCGTGTGCAGAGCCCGGTAATACGCGGGCCGGTAGGTGCCGGGGTACATCAGATCGAGGTCGCCCGACTCGGCCCAGTTCCTTTTCTCACCGAGACGCGCGGCGACCCGCTCGTAGAACGGCGTGCCGGGAAGGGGATACGAGACAGAGATGCCGATATCGTCGGGGCGTCCGCGTCGCAGCAGGCGAAGAGTGGCGCGCACGTCATCCCCCGATTCGCCGAGGTAACCGAACTGGAGAAACCAGGCGACGTCGACTCCCGCCTCCTGCAGCCGTTGTGTGGCTTCCAGGATTTGCTCGGTGGTCGTGCCCTTGTCCATTGCGTCGAGAACATGCTGCGAGCCGGACTCCGCGCCGATCCACACGGTGCGTGCCCCGGCGCGGGCGATGTCGCGCGCGTTGTTGTCGCGCAACATCAGGTCGGCGCGCGTCTGGCAGGAAAAAGGGATGAGACAGTCCTTTTCTTTGACACAATCGGCGTAGCGGGCCAACCAGCCGGGTTTCAGGCCGAGAATGTCGTCGCAGAACCAGATGTGGTCCGGCGCGTAGTTTTCCCTGAGCAGGGCTACTTCCGCGGCCACATTCTCGGGGGAGCGGGAGTGGTACACCTGTCCGTACACAGGTTTTGCGCACCAGTTGCAGGAGTACGGGCAGCCACGCGTGGTCACGACATTGAGACTGAAGAGCCCGTGCCGTTTCCGCCAGGCGGCGCGGTAGCGCTCCATGTCGACAAGATCCCATGCGGGGAACGGCAGCGCATCGAGATCCCGTATCAGCGGCCGTTTCGGTGTGAAGACGATTCGGCCACCTTCGCCGTAGTAGGCCAATCCGCGAATGGACGCCGCGTCACGCAGAACGCCGCGCGACACGGCGCCTACCGCTTCTCGCGCCGTCTCTTCACCTTCGCCGCAGATCACCGCATCGACTCCACGCCCGAGATACTCTGCCGCGTGATCGACGGGATCGGATCCCTGCGCCAGCACCACGGCCCCGCGGGTCCGGGCCATGCCGGCCATGCGCAGGCATGCCTCGCGCATACGCGTCAGGCACATCTTGTTCAGGTAATGAAAATTGTCCTCATAAAAGATAACGATATCCGGATTGTGTCCGTCAAGGGCTGGCACGAATTCGTTCTCGTCCGCGGCGAACATCGCGTCGAACAGCGCCACATCGTGACCGGCGTCGCGAAGCACGGCCGCCGCGTACAGGGTGCCGAGGGGAGGATACGGCTGCATCTGCGCGCGCGCCTTCGCGTCGAAGCGAAGGAAATAGCTGTGCGCGAGCAGTATCCGGGCCATACGGGTTCGCCGACGTTCAGGCACTGCCGAGCGGAAGGACGTACGGATCGAAGCCGGCGTCCTGTATTCCGGAGTGACGGAGTTCGGGCGCGGATGTCGGGCGTGTGTGATCCGCTGCAAACACAACCGATTCCTCCGACAGCGGCGCCGCGGCGCTGACACTGTGGCGCGCGCAGCGCTCCTCGTAGGCGCTGAGGATGCGCGTCTGAAAATCCGGTCCATGCGCCCGCGAGACGGAACGGTCCACTCGAAACAGCGTATTTCGTTTTTCGTCGGACAGTTCCGGATAACGCCGCTTCCACATCTTCGCCCAGCCGCGCATCAGGCGCAGGTCCAGCCTCGCTCCGGCGTCTCCGAGAAAAGGAAGCTCCGCGAGGCGTGCGAGGATACTGCGCCGGTCGTTCGAAGGCACCTGCGGCATGTTCTCGGCGGACCATCGCGGAAGGAAATGTCCGAGCCATGCGTTTGCAGCCACAAAAGTCCGGTACCATTCCGCACCGTGCAGCACCTTCACATGGGCGATCTCAGTCGCGGTAAAGACATTTCTATCGGGAATAGCGAGAGCGTCGGTGGCGACGAAATAATTCAGGCAGAAGTACTTTCTGCTGTTGAAGAGAAACAGCTTTTTGAATACTGTCAGGAAACTCCGCGCGATCCACAGCCGGCCGGGATCCGTCACAATGAAATAGTCGATGTCGAGCGCGGGGGCGCTCAGGTTTTTACTCAGAGTGCCGGTGATCATAACGGCACGAACAAAAGGGCAGCGCTTGATCACGTGTGTCATGATCCTCGCCGCGATCCAATGCCTCCGCGCGTAACGCTCCATCGAGTGTCTGCGCCGCACGTTCGCCTCAATGTCGCGGGTCATCCCGTAATACGCGCCATCGGTGTACACCTCCCCGGTACGGACGGCTGTATGCAGGGCATCTGTCAACACACCCCGCGCTTCACGATGCAGCAGCACATCCAGTTCCGATTCCGTGAGCGGATACGCAAAAATATCGTAGTACAACAGTGTCGACAGGATCGCCTCACGCAATCCGCCGTTGTGTTGGCCACGGCCCTCGGGCGGGGTCGCGAATGAATTCTCGATTGTGTGCATCTTTTGTGCTTCGCAAACGTGTACGCCCCGTGAGGCAGGGGGCGGCGTGAAGGATGTGACGGCGGGAGGCATGTATTACAACACGCGTCCGGGTCCGTCGGTTCCTATCGACACGTGCTCACCGCGTATTATGGCGCGGAGTGCCGCGCTCAGGAAGGGATGGTTATCGGCGCCCGTCTTGATCCCCATGAGCCGGGCCGCGCATCCAAGATTCCCGCGCAGCGCGTCCCGCATTTCGGGCAGGCGCCCTGCGCATCGAGTTGCCAGACGGTGATGTCGTAGGCCTCGCGACGGATAAGTGTGTGGCCGCAGGTGTGACACGAGGTGGTCGATCCTTCGATGTCGCGAATGTTGCCGATGTACACGTGGTACAGCCCTCGTTCGCGTGCGATGTCGTACGCGCGGCGCAGCGTTGTGATCGATGTCGCGGGGCGGTCGCGCATGCGGTAATCGGGATGGAAGGCGGTGAAATGCAGCGGTACATCGAGTCCGAGTTCTGAGGCGATCCAATCCACGAGAGCGCGTATTTCGAACGGGTCGTCGTTGAGCTCCGGGATCAGCAATGTGGTGATCTCGAGCCAGACGTTTGTCCGGATCCGCAGATAGCGGAGCGTGTCCTTCACAACCGACAGTGCGCCTCCGCATTGACGGGAATAGAAATCCGGCGAGAACGACTTGAGATCCACATTCGCGGCGTCCATGCAGGAAAACAAATCCTCGCGCGCTCCCTGTGTGATGTACCCGGCGGTGACCGCGATGTTTCTGATCCCGCGGGCGCGGCACGCGAGGGCGGTGGCGGTCGCGTATTCGAGGAACACCACCGGATCATTGTACGTGTACGCGACACTCCTGCATCCGTGCTGATCCGCCGCGGCGGCAATCGCGGCCGGGGTCGCAGGCGTCCCCGCGGTGTCGATGGTGCGTGATGTGCTGATATCCCAGTTCTGACAGAATCGGCAGGTGAGATTGCAGCCCGCAGTGCCGAACGAGAGAACGGCGCTGCCAGGCAGGAAGTGGTACAGCGGTTTCTTCTCGACAGGATCGATGCAGAATCCGCTGCTGCGCCCGTACGTGTCGAGCACAAGCACTCCGTTGTTGTTCATACGTACGAAACACAGTCCGCGCTGCCCCGGGCGCATGACACATTCCCGTGGACACACGTCACACTGCACGGAATCGGATCCGTGTCTGTGCCAGTGTCGCGCGATGTGGGGTACAGGATTCATGATCGCGAGCGGAGCATGGTCCGCGAAAGTATTATTGGATCATTCCTCATCCCTGCGGCGACGACACAGTATACTTCGGGCGGCAAGTTCGGTCACGCCGCGACGGTGTATGGAGCCGGCGCCGTGTCAGGGACGATACTCGAAGGCGCCTTCTGTCTCGAGAGTTCCGTGACCGTTCAGCGACACACCCTCTGCGGCAACGACAAAATCGATCGGCCCGGAAATTTTCATGCTTGCAGGCCTGCAGGTCTGTACATCGACAAGTGTTTCACCCTGCAACTTCATTTGGAAGGCGGCGGGTTCTTCATCGCGAAAAAAATCGAGGAACATCTCGAAACGACCGTACTGCCTGCCCTCGCGCGTGACAACCTCGCGCAGGTGAATCGAGAAGCTGCGGACTCCGCTTGTATCCGCGTTCGGGAGTGAACTGATGAGTCCTTCTGCCATGTCGGCCGACAGAGCGATACTGTCGCCCACCTTGAGGGTTTTGCCGTTCAGCGCGCGCGCCAAACCGCGGTCCATCTCGGTATCCGTGTATTCCGACTCGAGGAAGGCGCGCTCGGCGATGGTCAGAGGCACACTGTCGTCGCGTGTGATTGTGAGCGAGTCAGTCATGGTGAGGAGATACAGAATACCGAGCGCGGGCTCGGGTTTTTCCTTCCCCTCCATCTCCATCGGCGCCTCGTTTTTCATGTCGTACTCATGATACACAACACGCAGCGAGCGCCATCTGCTGCCGTCCACCGTCACGATCGATTCCGTCTTTTTCATTTTCATCGTGGTTCCGAACTGCATCTCGCTGCTCTCCGTGCCTTCCTCCACCTGGAAGCCCAGCGACATTTTCATCGACACGGCCTGTGTACGCTGCTGGCCTGTCTGCGGCGCCGTATAGGTGAAGGAATATTCCTGCGCGAACGCCGGCGCAAGGAACGCAGCGTAAAGCAGTGCGAGAATGATGCTGGGGCGAGGACGCATGAGCTTCTCCATGAGGCCGGATGAGAGGCGACGTGCCACGCGGACGATACCGCGCGGGAACAGGACGAATGATGGAGCGAAATGTCCGTGCAGCCACATTAAAAAACAACCGGTGCTCGGGCGCTGCCGTGTTTCGACAGGGCCCGCAGCACCGGTGTGTGCATCGGGTGCGGTATCAGCGACGCGTTATCGCGCCAGGATGCACTGTCGAGTTGTGACGCCCGCGGGTGTTGTGAGCGTGTAATTGTAGATGCCGACGGGCAAATGCGCCGCCTCAAACCGGGCGGTATGTGTGCCTGCGTCATACAATCCGAGGGCCGGAGTTGCGACGATGCGGCCGAGCGCGTCAGTCACCACGAGCGTTACATACGACGGCTCCGGCAGTGTGAAGCGGATTTGTGTCGAAGGCATGAACGGATTCGGCGAGTTTTGCTCGAGGGATGTTGCCGCCAGACGATCCGCGGCGAGTTCCACGACATCGGAGTACGTCTCGGTGCCGTCGCGGTCACGCTGAATGAGCCGGTACGCGAGATGTCCGGCGTGAGCATCGTCCGGCTGGTCGACATAGGTGTACGTGCGCGTGTGATTGCTGGTCCCAGCCCCGGGAATAAAGCACAGATCGGTCCAGTCCATATTCCGTCTCCGCTGAACCTGGAAACCGAGATTATTCCTTTCCGTGGCGGTCGTCCATGTGAGTGTCACTCTGTCGAAGACGCGGTGCGCGGTGAAGGTGGTAAGCTCGACGGGCATCGTGCCGTTATCGTCCCAGTATTCATACGCGCCCATATCCGTCGCGCCGTTGCGGGGTGCCCCGCGCTCATCGGTGGTTGGAACGCTGACACTGCCGTTTGTACCCGTGGCTCCGGCATTGATCGCAACACTGCCGCTGCTGAGTTTCAGGGTATACACCCCGTTGGTCGCGTAGTTGATTTCGAGCGTGCCGCTCAGATTGAGGTTTGCCTGATTGCCCGTCAGATCACCTGCGGCCGCAAAGGAGTAGGTGCTGTACTCGACAATGTTATACCCGTTGTCGACCACCGAGCCGGTGTTGTTGTAGCGCGAAAAATCCTTGCTGGTGGTTTCGTTCACCGAGCTGTTCTCGGCGAGAATCGTGTTCTTCATCGTGACCATGTTCGATCCGTACATGACGACACCGCCGCCCTTGTCACCCGCGCTGTTGTGGGCGATAGTACAGTTCGTGAGTGTTGTGGACCTCGAGAGAAGCAACCCGCCGGCGTCGTTTGTGGTCGAGTTGTGAGAGACGGTACAGTTGGTGAGGGTGAGGCCGTTGCTCCACCAATTGCTGATACCACCAGCCACCCCCGCGTAATCCTTGTCGAAATCGAAACTGTACGTGTACGTCGCAGCATTACCGGAGATCGTGCAGTTGGTGAAGCTGCCCGGTGCTTCCGCGTAGTATGAGTGGAAATACACTCCGGCCGCACCATACAGAGCAATCGACGCGGTGTTGTTGCGGATGGAGGAATTGGTCATGATCAGTTTCCCGTAATCATGCACCATAATCCCTCCCCCGCCGTAATATGTGCTGCTCGAAACAGCGAGATCGTTCTCCTCGATCGAGCAGCCGTCGACGTTCAGGGTGCCGTTGTTGATTGTGATCCCTCCCGCGCCGTATGTGCCGGAAGTGTGACGTCCGTATCGGACGGTCAGCGATTTCAGGTATGCGACGTTTGCCAGTCCGCCGAGATCCACCGAGAAGACTCTTCGATTCGCGGTGTTCCGCGTGGCTGCCGCCTGTACAATGGTGACGCCTGCGCCGTGCCCCTGAATCGTCACGCGTTTGTTGAAACTGATTCCTGTCGTTGCACTGCCTTCACCGGTAAATGTACCCGTAATGTCGATAATGTCTCCGTTGGCGGCCATCGATATACCCTTGGTGATGGTGCGCCAAGGGGCGCCTGCGGAACCATTGCCCGTGACATCATCTCCTGTGGATGAATTCACATACCACGTTGCTGCATAGATCCCTTCGCATGTGCATGCCATCAGCAGAAGGAATACCAAACTGAAACCGCGCCTCATGTTAACCTCCGTTTGTGTGTGGCAATCTGTATCAGAACAACCCATGTCCTTCGTGGCGAACTATCATACTCGCTCTATCTGGAACCGGACTCCGGACACGCGGCGCAGCGTGTTCCATCGTGGGCCCACCCACACATTCTAACGCGGCTTATATCGCACCCGCACAACATTCAAAAAACATGCCGAGCGGTGAATAGGAGTTAAACAGAACATTATTATCGTTTTATTGCTGTTTGCCTCAGACTGCAATGTAAATCATTGTTTCTGCGGCAATTAAGACTGCCCTATGAGAAAAAATTATGAAATTCCCGCGCTGAGAAGGAAAATATCGCAGCTCGCGATAGGGAGTGCACAGCGGGCCGTGTCGGCGATTTTTCGTGTCTGTCGTGGCTGTGGATGTGTGCATCGAGTATATTTCGCGCGGCAGGACGCAACTGCCCGCGGAGTGAGCAGCCGGCGTGTTTCCGCGAACGATGATTGAGACCATGGAGGCGGGTCATGCCCGGAAAAGTACCCTTTGATCGTGTCGGCCTCGGTATGCTTGCGGTGTTCACATTGTTTGTTCTCGGCAGTGTTGTGGCCGGTATGCTCTATGCCGAATGGCTGACCGAGAACACGGAACACAATGCCCGGACGCAACTGACAATTATTGCGGAACAAAAGGAACAGCAAATCCGGGGCTGGTATGAGGAACGTCTGGGGGATGCGCGATTCCTGTCGCGTAATACGAAAGGCAGGGAGAGTCTTGCCGAAGGAAATGTCAACAAACTCCAACGATTCATCACGCACGACGTCCACCCTATCGTCATGCCGATGTTCGCGAATGGACATTATTCGCACATCATTCTGTTTGATACGCTAGGTCGCACACTCTTCTCCACGAGTCCGCATCGCGGAATTGCCAGCCGCCGGACACGCAGTGATCTCGTGCGAGTCGCTCGCCGTGGAGAAATCGCCTTCGGTGAACACAGATACGATTCACTTGGACGCACACGGATCGTGCTTTTTGTGCCCTTGTATATGGATGAGAAGATCGACCGGCGATGGGTCGGATCGTACGCCATGGTGATCGATCCCGCGAAGGAGTTGTTGCCGATCGTGAGATTCTGGCCTGTTCCTTCGAACACCGCCCAATGCAGCATCGCGGAGACGAGGAACAACGATTCAGCGTTCGTGATTACCGCTACGAGTTCGGAAAACCGACCTTCCGAGACTGTGTATTCTTTGAGGGACACCACCAATCCGGTAGTACGCGCGGCAACAGGCGCGCGCGGAATCATGCGCGGACTGGACACATATGGCGAACCGGTGATGGCGGCGCTCACGCCGGTTCATGGCACCGCATGGACGCTCGCGGCTTCTGTGTCCGAAGGAGAAATCTTCGGTGATCTCCAGCGGCAAAAGATAATGATCTACATTCATGTACTGGGTCTTGTGATCAGCGCCGGTGCCATGCTGCTTTTCTTTTTCGCCCGCCAGAAGGCGCAATTTTACCAGGCACAGCTCAACGACGAGCGGGAACGTCAGGCCCTCCGGCTCCATTACGAGAACCTCATCAAACATGCGAACGATGCGATGTGGCTCGTTGACACGGACATGAACATCGTCGAGTTCAATGACAAAGCGCTGGCGATGTACGGGTATTCCGAATCCGAAATGCGCAATATGAATCTCCGCGCCATCAGAGCGCCCCGCACGCACGAGCAGCTTCTCAGGGATGTTCGTCAAACGCTCGATCACGACGGTGCGATTTTCGAAACGGTGCACCTCACAAAATCAGGCACGGAAATCCCCGTGGAGGTGAGTACGCGCCGCATTACGAGCGGCGACAGGATGTTCCTGCAGGGGATCATCCGCGATATCACCGAACGGAAACGTGCCGAATTGCGCATTGCACAGCTCAACCGTCTGTACACCGTGCTCAGCTCGATCAACCGCCTGGTTGTGCGCGCGGTCGACGAGCAGGAGATTTTTAACGAAACCGCTCGCATCCTTGTTGAAGAAGGAGGTTTTGCGATTTCAATGATATCGCTGCGCGACGCAACGACGAACACCGCGCACAGGGTTGCATCACACGGATTCAGGCAGGTTCTTGAGCGCGCCGCTCCAATCACGATCGAGGTGGGTACGACCGCAATGGGGCCCACGGGTGTGGCTCTGAGGGAGGGCAGAACGGTTGTGTCCGTAATCGATGTCGAGGATCCCCACTTGCAGGTGTGGAGGGAACACATTGTTGCGACCGGTGTGCGTTCCGCGGCGGCGCTCCCGCTCATCATTGATGGCGAAGTCGCCGGTGCCATCTCGATCTATTCGACGGAGCGGCAGTTCTTCGACGAACAGGAGCTTGCCCTGCTTCGCGATCTTACCTCCGACATCTCGCTCGCACTGCAGGCGCGGAAACTCGAGAAGCAGCGGCTCAGATCGGAAGACGCGCTCAGGCACGCGGAGGAGCGGCTGCGCCTTGCCTTGCGTGCAACAAAACAAGGAATGTTCGACGTGGACATGCGGACAGGCGAGGCCTTCGTGAGCGACGAATATGTGCGCATGCTCGGTCACGATCCGGCGACGTTTGTCTATTCCATCGACGAGTGGCGTATACTTATTCACCCCGAGGACAGTCGGCATGTGCTCTCCGTGTTCGAGGCATGCGCCTCAGGCGCGAAGCAGGAGTACTCGATGGAATACCGGCTCCGCACTGCATCCGGCGCATATATCTGGCTTCTGTCGATGGGTGCAGTCGTTCCCGACGAGGAGGGTGGACGGCCGTGGCGGCTCATCGGCACACATATCGACATCACCGCACGTATCGAATCGGAGAGGGCGCTCTTTGTCGCGGAGGAACGACTGCGTCTCGCCTTGCGCGCATCGAACCAGGGCTTGTACGATCTGAACGTACAAACCGGTGATGCGGTGGTGAACGAGGAATACGCCAAAATGCTTGGGTACGATCCCTCCACCTTCCGTGAAACGAACGATGCCTGGATCGATCGCTTGCATCCCGACGACCGTGAGGTCTGCGCCACCACGTACCGCGCATATATCGCCGGAGAGATCCCGGAATACCGTGTTGAATTCCGACAGCGCATGGCCAGTGGTGATTGGAAATGGATACTGTCGCTCGGCGCCATTGTAGAACGCGATGCGCAGGGCGCGCCGCTTCGTATGCTCGGGACACACACCGACATAGACGCCCAACGGCGCGCGGAGGAGGAATTGCGCGCGAGCAGGCAGCGATTCCAATTGTTCATGGATCACCTCCCGGGTTTCGCCTATATCAAGGATGCGGACGGCAGACACGTGTTTGTCAGCAGGAGCTTCGCGGATCTCTTTCACACGCCCATCACGTCGATGTTGAACAAGACTAATCGGGAGATGTATCCACCCGACGCCGCGGCGGAGTTTGATGTAAACGATGCAAAGATGTTCCAGACACACTTGCCCATGATCGCGGAAGAGAGCATGACGCTGGACGGGCAAAAACGGATATTTCAGAGCTACAAGTTTCCCATCCCGCATCCCGGCGGAGGCATGATGCTGGGCGGAATCTCGATGGATGTGACGGCACAGCGTGTGCTCGAACGCGACCGCGAACATTTTTTCGCAATGACCGAGGATCTGCTCTGCGTGGCCGACTTCGACAACCGGCTCAGACTCGTGAACAAAGCGTGGGAATTGTTGACCGGACGGCCGATGAGCCACATTGTCGGCACACGATTCAGCGAACTGGTGCATGAGGACGATCTCGACTCGACGCTTGGAGCGATGCAGAATCTTGGTGCGGGGCAAACAGTCAGGGGATTCATCAACAGGTATCGGACGCGTGATGGAAAATTTCGCTGGCTCTCCTGGAATGCAGTACCGCTGGTCGACGAGGCGCTCGTGTTTGCCGTGGCGCGTGACGTCACCGATCAGAAGGAGGCCGCCGAACGCCTGCAAGAATACAACGAGCAACTCCGCACCTTGAGTACGCGCCTCGCCGAAACCGAGGAGGCCGAACGCCGCGCACTCTCCCGCGAATTGCACGACGACGTGGGGCAGAATCTCACCGGACTGCTGCTTAACCTCAACATCGTGAGGAATCAACTCCTGCCGGACTCGCTCGAAAGGGTCGGCAAACGTCTCGAGGAATCGCTGCGGCTGGTCGAGGAAACCGTAGACAAAACGCGCAACATCATGACGGCTCTGCGTCCCTCGATGCTCGACGACTACGGACTCGAGACCGCGCTGAGCTGGTACGCGGGAGTGATGTCGCAGCGGATAGGCATCCCCGTCGAATTTGTCGCCGATACATCCGCGCATCCAGGACGCGTCGATTCGGGACTCGAGACCGCTTTCTTCCGTATCGCACAGGAAGCGTTGCATAACGTCATGAAACATGCGCGTGCATCACACGCACGATTGCACCTGACCATCGACGCATCCACCTGCACACTCGTCATCAGTGACGATGGAATCGGATTTTCCGCCGAAACGCCTCCGAGGCCCAACGACAGGTCCGGCTGGGGCCTGATTACCATGCGCGAGAGGATAGAGTCATACGGAGGACGTTTCCAGCTCCGTTCGGCCCTCGAAGCCGGGACAAGTATCATCGTTGCCGCGCCGCTTCAATTGCAGCTTTAGGATGCCGCTCAGAGTTGTCCAACAGCCCTCGATGTTTCGGAATCGAGGGCTGTTTCGCATGGAGAGATGTTCCACAAGCACGTCTTCTCTGTCGGCCGGGTGTGTGTTCTCGCGTATCACTATCATCCTTTTCGACCAGGTTCGTCAAGATATCCTGACAACACCCGACATTCCTCTCCTGTATTATTGCTCCCGTCAGGTCGGTATCGTCATCAACACCGATCGCAGAAGGAGAGCGAGTATAACAATGAGTGAAGAGGTTGTAAACGACGGCATGGGTACAGTTGCCGCCACGAGCGATGCTGCATCCCATTATATTCAGGATGTGAATCGAAGTGTTGCGACGCTTGAGGCGGATCCTGACACGAATAGCATCGCCGCCGGTTCGGATGTGGCCACCCTGTCACTGCTTGGCGATATTGCACAATGGGCCAATATTGTTGCTCTTGAGCAGAGTCCGGCCTCAATCGTCATCACTGATACGCGTGGTGCGATCGAATACGTCAATCCACATTTCCAGAGAATCACCGGGTATTCTGCCGCTGAAGTGCTAGGACAGAATCCGCGCGTCCTCAAGTCCGGTTACACTTCGGACGAGCAGTACAAAGTGCTCTGGGAACAGATCAGCCAAGGGGAAGTATGGCGCGGAGAATTCCATAACAGGCGGAAAAACGGTGAACTGTACTGGGAATCAGCGACGATATCGCCGATCAGAGACAGTGATGGTATCATTCGCCATTTTATCGCTGTCAAGGAAGACAATACCGATAAAAAGCGGTGGGAACTTGAACTGATCGCTGCCAAAGAGAGAGCTGAACGTTCGGATCGCCTGAAAGACGCCTTCATCATGAACATCTCCCATGAAGTGCGCACACCACTCAATGTGATACTTGGGTACACCGAATTGCTCGGGATGGAAGTGGGACCTGTTCTTGCTGCGGATCAGGCGGAGTATTTCCAGCACATCGTGCGTGCCGGAAAGCGGTTGCAACGGACTATCGAGAATATTCTCTACATCGCGACCCTTGAAGTCGGTGAACCGATATTCGAACGGCAGCCGGTGGACCTGATCAGCGAACTCTTCACCCTTGTGACCGATATGCGCCTGCTGGCGCTTGAGAAACAGCTCATCCTCGAATTCCAGAACGATATCGACACCGCGTGGATTCTTGCCGATCCCATCACACTCAGAGACGCGCTCGCGAATGTCATCGACAATGCGATAAAATTCACGGATGAAGGGGGCGTTGTTGTCCAGGCCTTCAGGGAAGATGGTGCGATCTGCATTTCCGTGAAGGACACGGGCATCGGCATTTCAGAGGAATACGCCCAGTCGCTGTTCAGCACCTTCTCGCAGGAGGAAGTAGGCACCACGCGCCGCTTCGAAGGACTGGGACTGGGGATGGCCCTGACTAAAAAGTACCTCGATATCAACGGAGCGACCATACGTGTGGAATCTGTCAAATCCGTGGGAACAACGTTCTGGATACGCTTTACGGAGGCGCTCGCGCCTTTTGATGTGTTCGACCAGAGTACGGCTGTGAACTGGGCAAAAATCTGAACCGCGGCGCTTGCAATTCGTTTCGTGCCGGTCGTAGTTTCCCGTACGTCTCACATGTGCCCGACCTATCTCGGGCGCGGTCGCACTGCCCCCACAGCTTATGGCCATCACGGTTTATATCGCCGACGATCATGCCGTCGTACGCGACGGCCTTCGGGCTCTCCTCGAGAATGTCGGGGGGATCGCCTACATCGGGGGCGCCGCGGATGGTCGCACCGCGGTGCGTGAGGTGTGCGAATTGCAGCCGGATGTCGTCCTTATGGATATTTCGATGCCTGAACTCAACGGCATCGAGGCCACGCAGCAGATACGCGAGGCGGTACCGGCGGTGCGTGTCATCATCCTGTCGATGCACTCAACCACGGAGCATGTCTATCGAGCGCTGCAGGCGGGTGCGCGGGGGTATCTCCTCAAGGAGTCGGCAGGCAAGGATCTTGTCGCCGCGGTGCAGGCCGTCGCGCAGGGAAAGCGATTTCTGAGCGAAAAACTGTCGGAACTGATGATGGACGACATCGCCGTGCGGGGAGGCGCGTTCCGCGATCAGAGTCCGCTCGAGCGCCTCAGCGCGCGTGAGCGGGAAATCCTGCAGCTTGTGGCCGAAGGACGGACCAGCGCCGAGATTGCTGCCGTCCTCTTTCTGTCGCCCAAATCGGTCGACACATACCGCAGCCGGCTCATGCAGAAGCTCGGCATCAAGGATTATCCCGCGCTTATCCGCTTCGCGCTGCAGCACGGATTGACCCGTCTCGAATAAGGGCGGGACGGGGCAATCAGGCGAAGGGTGCGCCGGATGTGTCCCAGGACGGGTTGGATGTCGAATCGTGCACCGTTCATCTGTCAAGATTTCCTGACAACACGCGGCAACCGGTCTGCGTAGTATTGCATCAGCAGTATGCATGACACGACAGGATCTTCAGGATTGTCGAAGATGAACATGAGCGGCACGATTCACATGAAAAGAGCAATCGATCAGAGGCGGGTTTCGCGTCCCGGCGTGATGTTCTCCCCGCCCTTTGATTGAAATCTGCCGACTGCACCCAGTGATGGTGATTTGGTGCACATAATGAGGACCGCTTTTTCCGGAAGCGGGCATGGTTCACGCGGCGATCACGCATGTCCGCAGACCCGGGGCGCAAAAGGCGGTCCTCATTCGCACCAAGAATTCTGCAGCCAGACCACAGAACATATATGAAACACGCAACTGCCTGCGTGAGCCAAGAGGTTTTTTGATGAGCACTTCGATGAACGGCACGCACCTGAATATCAGAAACAATGGAAACGGTGTGGTAAAACATGGCGCGGCAAACGTACCGCATCAATCGATACTCGTCGTGGAAGACGATTTCGAAACCCAGCAGATGATGAAGGATATTCTTCGAAACGAATATTGTGTGCTCACCGCGAAATCCGCCCGTGAGGCCATGGACATTCTGGAAAACAGCCAGGTTGATCTTGTGTTGATGGACATGATGTTGCACGAGAGCGAATCGGGTCTGGAACTGACACGCCGTATCCGGCATCGCTGGCCGCAGCAGCGGCTCCCGATCATCGCCCTGACCGCACACGCCTTCAAGGCGCAGGGCGCGAGCTGTATCGCCGCAGGGTGCGACGATTACGTCACAAAACCCTTTCATATCGTGGAACTCCGTCAACTTCTGCGTCGCCATATCGATGCCGTCTCGCATTCGGAGAATCCCACATGATGCCTCTCGCGGTACCCGAGCGCAGGACGATGTCCATGAATATCAGCAGGCCGCTTATATACCTCGTTGACGATCATCCCATTGTTCGTCAGACTATACTCGACTGGCTTCGTGTTGAATTCAGCGTGGGGAGCTGCCGTGGATATGCCTCGGCGGAGGAACTCTTCGAGGTTCTTCCCGTCAATGCGCCCGACCTTGTTATCATGGATGTGTCCCTGCCCGGCATGAACGGCATCGACGCCGCGCGCCAGATTAAGGCGATGCATCCGCTTATCCCGATACTGATCCTGACCATACACGAGAATCCCCAATACGCGCGTGATGCGATCGCATCGGGCGCAGACGGATTCCTCCGCAAGGACAGGGTCTATTCCGATCTCATTCCTGCAATCCGCCGCATGCTTGCCCCCGGCCTGCCTGCGGCCCGCCTCTGACACACCGCCTCCCTGGCGGTGACCCGCGCCTGTCTGCCACAGGCCACCCTCCTCGCTTCACGACCGACCCTGTCGGTACCCGCCTCCTCGATACTGGCGGGCATGCCAAGCGTGCCCGTCCCCTTTCTTTCCCGGCCGGGCACTCCGCTTCCGCGTCAGGCGTGTGCGAGCAGCCAGCGCACCAAGGGATGCATCGCCGCGATGTGTTGTAACAGCAGGTCGGGCAGATCCGCACTGCATGCGCTCCTGGCATCAAGGGAGGCCCAGCAGAAGAATTGTTTCATCTTCAGTAGATCCGCGTCAGGGTGTTCCTTGTCGTAGCCCTGCGGGACGCGCGACAGTGTCTCGCCCTGTAACTCGCCGAAACGCGCGCGGAAGGTTTTCTCCGCCAGTATTGCGCGCAGTTCGCGCGCACGGGTATCGAGCACCGCGCGGAGCCGCCGCAACTGATCCGGCATCGGCATGTACAGGCCGCCGCCAATGCCCACTTCATCGGCACTGACGTGGAAGTAAAAGCCGGGATCGTTTGTTTTGTTTTTCCCCGCATGAGTAAACGACGCGGCGATCCAGAGCTTGTACGGCGTCTTGTCCTTGCTGAATCGCGTGTCGCGATAGATCCTATACAGAGATTTCTTCGGATCGATCACGATGGCCGGATCGATGGAACGGACGCCCTCGGCCAGCGTCGAAAGCAGCGATTCCATCGGCTCCTTCACCGAACTCTCGAACCGCTCCTTGTTCTCCGCGAACCACTCGCGCGTGTTGTTTTTCTTGAGCTGCCGGAAGAACTTCAAGGCGTCTTCCGGAAATCCCGCAAAGGGTGGTGCATCGTGCAGATCGAAGGGGTTGATCGTCTTTGCCATGGCCGTTGCGTCTTTCTGTGGATGTTGTGGAGTTATGCGGAATGTTGAATGTTGAAAGTGGAAAGTAGAAAGTGGAAAGTAGAAAGTAGAAAGTAGAAAGTAGAAAGTGGAAAGTAGAAAGTGGAAAGTAGAAGGTTGAAAGTAGCAAAGTCGAAAGAAGCGAAGTCGAACGTTGAAAGTAGCAAAGTGGAAAGTGGAAAACAGCAGCACACACACGAGATTTTTCTCCTGTGTTGCTTCGCCACTGTGTTACGGAAAATCGTCATACAAGAATTAACATCGAGAAGGAGCCGGGCATCGTGAATCATCGACGTGTATTGGTGTGGCTGCGGCGTGATCTGCGGCTGCAGGATAATACGGCGCTGGCACGGGCATGCGCGGACGCGGCGGAGGTTATGCCGGTGTTTGTTTTCGACACGGGCATTCTTGGCGCACTTCAGGACGGCGATGATCGACGGGTCACGTTTATTCACCGCTCGCTGCGCGAAGTCGATGCCGCGCTGCAGAAACATGGATCCGCGCTGCTTGTGCGCCACGGCGATCCGGCGGACCTCATCCCGCAGCTCGCGCGCGACCTTGACGCGGACGCCGTGTACACCAACCGCGATTATGAACCCGCCGCAAAGCGGCGTGATGCAAACGTCGCAAACCGGCTCGCCGACGATGGACGACAGCTCACAACCTTTGCGGATCAGGTCGTGTTTGAAGGACTGGACGTCCGTACACTGGACGGCAATCCGTACCGCGTGTTTACGCCGTATAAACGGGCGTGGCTGAGGCAGTACGCGGAGCAGAGCGCCTTGGGACTACATCCATTGCGAGAGGAAGACGCGGATCCACGTCGCTTTATCGATGCCGGACACATCCGTCACCTGCTGCAGCCGTGGGAGCTGCACAACATCGGTTTCACCGAAGCGGATCATGTGCCCGCCGCTGGGATGGACGCGGCGCGGAAGAGTCTGGATTCCTTCCTCGCGCGTATCGACGGCTATCGCGATTCTCGCGATTTTCCAGCGCGGGACACCACGTCGCGGCTCTCGGTGCATCTGCGTTTCGGAACCATATCGGTGCGCGCACTTTTTCGTGCCGCGATGGCGCGTAATGGTCCGGGCGCCGAGACGTGGACCTCGGAACTCATCTGGCGCGAATTCTACCAGATGATCCTGGACCAATTCCCGCACGTGACGAACTCGGCCTTCAAACACGAGTACAATGGTATCGTGTGGCCGGGCACGGATACAAATTTTGAAGTTTGGAAAGCAGGACGCACCGGCTTTCCCCTGGTTGATGCGGCAATGCGCCACTTCGCCGCGACGGGGTGGATGCACAATCGCCTACGAATGGTGGTTGCCATGTTCCTGACGAAGGATCTCCTCGTCGACTGGCGCAGAGGAGAACAGTATTTTGCGCGTTACCTCGTGGATTTCGATCTCGCGGCCAACAACGGGGGCTGGCAATGGAGCGCTTCCACCGGTGTCGATGCCCAGCCCTATTTCCGCGTTTTTCATCCGGTGCTGCAATCGCGAAAGTTCGATCCCGACGGAGAATTTATCCGCAAACACGTGCCTGAACTCCGCGGTTTCCCGAACACACGTATTCACTGGCCTCACGAGGCCGATATTTTCGAACAGCATTCCGCGGGATGTATTCTCGGACAGGACTACCCGCATCCCGTTGTCGACCACTCAATACAGCGCGAACGCGCCATCGCGCTCTTTACGCGCACACCGGAGTGACGGGGGTACAGGTGTACCGGTGAAACGGAGTGCCGGAGTGCGGAACTCATCAACATTCATGCTGCCGTGATGCTCCGCAACTCCGATACTCCATTTCGCCGATCCTACGACCTGTCGTGACGGACTACTTCACCAACTGCATCGCGCGCTGCAATACCACGCCGTCGGCTTCGAGGCGGTACAGATACATGCCGCTCGGCAGATCGGAGGCGTTGAAACTGACGCGGTGGTTGCCCGCCGTGTGGAAACCATCAACCACCGTCGCCATGACATTGCCGGCATAGTCATAGACGCGCAGTGTCACCGAAGCGTCCACCGGCAACGTGTAGCTCAATGTGGTGCTGGGGTTGAAGGGGTTCGGGTAATTGGGCTCGAGGTCAAATCCCGCGGTCGATACATCACCGGCGGACGCTTTCCCGAGCGCGCACGGGCCGTATTCCGTATATCCCGCGGCGGCACCGTCGTCGACGGGAGTGCTGTTCATATTGTGCGGAACAGTGACGGTGCAGGTGGCCTGCGTCCAGTTGTTGCTGTAGTCCTTCGCGAGAATGTGAATCGTGTACACGCGGCCGTTGCCGTTGCCCTTGCGCTCGGCGCGCAGGTCCACCGACTGGCAGTCGGCGGCGATCACGATGTCGTCGACGGTGTTGCCGTCGCCGCCGCCCTGCGCATCTTCGGGCTCGTCGCTCGAAACCGATGTGATGACAACCTCGGGATTGGTGTCACAATCATCCGTGACGGAGCTGAGCAACTGGGCCAGCGTGAAGGTGTGATACGTGTGATTCGGGGGCCACATAGTCGCGGCGGGAGCCGGAGTAATCACCGGTTCCGTCTCGTCGATCTTCATGAAGGAGATGTCGTCGAGACCGAAGTCGTTGCCGCCGGGAGCGGTGTTTAGATCGATTATCTCTATCACCGCGCTCGTGGCTGCGCCGGAATTCCACGTGGCGGAGAAGTTGTTCCATTCAAACGCCGTTGCCGGCGCCCAATGATTGCCTCCCACCTGCACGCCGTTCACAGTAAAACGAAGCACGGCGCGGCTGAACGCTCCACAGTGCGAGGTTACCCACGCGGAGAGTGCGTAGTTTGTGCCCGGCAGCACCAAGACGGTCTGCGACCAGACGATTTTACCGGCGGTAACCGAGCCGTTCACGGCCATCGACTTGCCCGTTCCGCTGGTATGGTCCGTTCCGCCGAAACATGCATGCGAAAGATTATGATTCACTGCGACGTCGAAGACACCCTCGGGGTAGAGATTGCCGGGCAGATACACGTATTGTGATGCGAAACCGCTGTTCCCGGCTTCAAAATCTCCATTGGTGATCAGCTCGCCGCATTGCGCCAAGGCGCCCTGCGGCATACCCAAACCGACAACACAAACAAGGCCCGCAACGAGTGCCGTCGCGAACAATCTATGACGTGTATCCATGTGTGACCTCTTCTGGGTGTATGGGAATGCGCTGCGGCAGAGCTGCCGCGGCACAAGAATGTTAATTGGGAGTAAGACGGTCCTAATATAACATTCCCGGAAAAGGAAGCAAGCATCCCGATGCCCGGTCATCCGCATGCCGGGCGACGGCGGGTCTTCGGTTACTGCGCCGCCTCCGCGCGCTCGAGTTTCTGCAGCCAGCGGTTGTACAGCCACATGCTGAGCGCCGACACCAGGCCGATGGCCATGAGTATAAGCCAGCCCGCGGCATTCCATGCCGGATCGAGTTCCAGCAGTCCGCTCTCGAGTGTCACGGCGTTATGACACATGATTTCGTTGAAGATCACCGCGCCCGCGGGTCCGCCCACAAGGGCGCCGATGGCCATCGGCAGATTCGCATAGCCAAGGAAGAGGCCTTCCTGTCCTTTCGGCGCCAATGCGCCAATGTATTCGTAGGTGCGCGCCGACGTGAAAAGTTCGCCGAAGGCGATGAGCGCCACTGTGAGCACGATGAAGGCCGAGCCGATGGGGAGCAGATCCAGCACCTGCATACGCACGCCGCCGCCCGCGTAGATCGGGTAGAGGTTGATCAACATCGAGACGCCGATGATCACGATACCCACGATGATGGAACGGATCGGCTTCATCTTTCCGAAGATCTTGGTGATCAGAAGCTGGAAGAACACAATGACAAAGGGATTCGCCATGGTGTATATGTCCACCGGCGGTCCGGTCTCCACCACTTTTTTCAGATACAGGGGCAGAACGTTGTAGACCTGGGAATAGAGGAAGAAGAAACCGCTGGACACAAGAAGGAACAGCGCGAAGCGCACGTTCTTGATCACAAGCACCATGTCGAGCAGGATGCGGCCTAAGCTGCGACGCGGTTTTTCGACCTTTGTGACACCGGGCAGCGAATCGGGATCCTTGTAGATGAAAAGCACGGTGAAGAATGCCAGGATGGAACATCCGGCCGACACCGCGAAGATGAAACTCAGATCGAGATTTGTGCGCACATAGTAGCTGATGCCGCGCCCAAATAGCGAGCCGATGTTGATCACCATGTAAAAGATACCGAAGGCGAGTGTGGCGCGGCCCATCGCGGTTTTCTGCACGGTCCCCGAGATGCAGGGTTTGATCACCGAACCGCCCATGCCGATAAGCAGTATGCCGATCATGACGGGTACCACAACACCGGCTCCGGCGTTCACCGTGTCGCTGATCGTCTGAGATAACGTCTGTCCGCCCATCCAGACCGGGTAACCCATGAGGAAATATCCGATGGCGAGGAGCACAAAGGCGACAAGCAGCGAACGCTTGAAGCCGACGATGTCTGCGATGGTGCCGGAGAGAATCGGCAGGAAGTACACAAGCGTCCACAATACGCTGTTGAGTGTACTCGGCCAGTATTTCCCGAGGCCGAGCTGGCCGAGGTAGAGCACCACAAAACTCGCCATTGCGTAGTACGCGCCCCTCTCGAATAATTCGGTGAGATTTGCCGTCCAGAATGTTGAGGGAAACGGTGCGGGCTTCGTTTCGGTGATCGTACTCATGTGTGTGCTCCGGGGTGGTCCAGGGAGGGATGAAAGTGAGGAATATAGCGTATGGAGGAGCGAGGAGCTAGGAACAAGGAACGAGGAAGCAGGAGCAAGGAACTGGGAGTGGGGCTTGAACGTGTGGTGCTGAACGCGGGAGGATCAGACTCATTGGAATCTATTCATACGTTACGCGTGTTCAAGTTCCAGATGTGATTCTTCTCCCTTCGACTTTCATCTTTTTACGGCTATCCGGATTCCAGACTTTTTTCTACTTTCCACCTTCCACATTTCACATGCCATTTTCCTTCACTTTTCCAACCGTCGAGAGGCGGTGAAACCAGGGCCACACGAATGTCAGACCTGCAATCTTTGTTTGAGACCCACCGCTCTGCGATAGAAACTGCAACGGCGGCGATCCATTCGCGAGTGTTTCATGCACAGTGGCCGGAGCCGCCCAGCGGGAAGATATACGGCGAGACAGCACAAGCCGATGGCGAGGCGCAGTTCAAGGCGCGTCTGAATGCCCGCTTCGAGGATTTGAAGCAGGATGCCGCGTCATGGGCGGGTTCAGAGATGTCGCCCTACGGTTTTCCCTTAAACGTGCAGTATCCGGTTCTTCCAACTGAAGCGTACGTGGAGCGCGCGTCGGCGGTTTTTCGTCCCTGGGCGCGGCTGCTGCCGCGTGAGCGCGCAGGTTTGCTGATGGAGGCCCTTGTCCGCTCGTCGCGGCATTTCTTCGAAATCGGCTATGCGACCATGCACACAACCGGACAGGGTTTCATCATGGCGTTTCAGGCCTCCGGACCGCACGCATACGACCGCGCGCTCGAGGCGCTGGCTCTCGGGCTGCACGAGCAGACGAGATTTGCGGATTCGACGGAATGGGAAAAACCCATGGGCAAGATGAGCGTGCGGCTGCAGAAAACATTCCGCGCGGTGGGTCGCGGTCCGGCGCTGGTCATCGGATGCTCGACCTTTCCGATCTGGAACAGCTTCCCCGCGATCTTTGCAAATCTTGTATGCGGGAATCCGGTGATCGTGAAACCGCATCCGGGTGCTGTTCTGCCGATAGCGGTCGCCGTGGCAGATATCCGCGCTGCGCTGCGCGACAATACCATCGATCCCGACGTGATACAGTTGGCCGTCGACGGCGACACGCCGATCGCGCTGCAGCTCGCCCAGCATCCGTCGGTGCGCCTGATCGACTACACAGGCAACTCGGCGTTTGGTGAACAGCTCGAACGCATCCCCGACAAGATCGTCTTTACGGAAAAGGCCGGTGTAAATTCCGTTCTGCTCGACAGTGTCGACGATCTTGATGCCGCGCTCGACAATCTCGCCTTCAGCGTGTCGTTGTACAGCGGACAGATGTGCACCACACCGCAGAACATTTTCATCCCCAAAAACGGGGTCAGAGAAAAGGATTCACTCGTCGGTTATTCTGACGTGTGCAGCCGTTTTGTCGCGAAACTCGAGGCGCTCGTGGGTAACGAGAAGATGGGTCCCGGCACATTGGGAGCAATCCAGAATCCCGCGACTGTGGAGCGCGTGGATTCGATGTCCGACACGGGGTGCAGCTTGCTCCGCGCTGCGGCGCCCGTCGTCCATGCGGGTTTTGATGCCGCCCGTTCACTCTCGCCGCTTGTGCTGGAAGTGCCCGCCGAGAGAGCGGATGTGTACCGCCGCGAACTGTTTGGTCCCATCGTGTGTATCGTGCCCGTCGACGATACGGCACACGGGCTGGCGCTGGCGGCCTCGGCAGCCCGCGAGCTGGGCGCCATCACCTTTGCCGCGTACTGTACCGATGCGGATGTGCGCGCGCACATCGCCGACGAAATGGCCTTTGCAGGCGCGCCCGTCTCATTCAATCTCACGGGTCCGATCTGGGTCAACCAGTCCGCCACCTTCAGCGACTTCCACGTCTCCGGCGGCAATCCGGCGGGCAATGCGAGTCTGACCGATGTCGCCTTCGTGGCTCGACGTTTCTACATCGCCACGACGCGTATCCCGTTATGATGGTAGATGGTAGGTGGTAGGTGGTAGATGGTAGTTGGTAGATGGTAGATGGTAGTTGGAAGATGGGTAGTTGGTAGATGGGTAGCACGATCTGAGCTGAGTGTGTGAGGAGACAGGAGGAAGGAGACAGGAGTCGTGTTGGTTCTTGCCCCTTCTCTCCCGCTGTCCCGCTGTCCCGCTGTCCCGCTCTCCCGCTGTCCCGCTCTCCCGTTGTCCCGCTCTCCCGCTCTCCCGCTGTCCCGCTCTCCCGCTCTCCCGCTGTCCCGCTCTCCCGCTGTCCGGACAATTGACTCTCACGCAGTACCCTGCTAGTTTCACCGGAGATTCTCTCCCAACCTGTCCGGTGAAATCATGAAGACGTTCCTGTTTCCGGTATGCGCAGTGTTGATCTGCGCGGCGATGTGTCAGGCGCAGACGCCCGTCACGGTGAAGATCGACAACGGCGTGTATGGCGGTTACCATGTAGGCGGCGGAAACGTGCCACTCACCGCGTGGGAGGAGTCGGCGATCCTGAAACCGGCCGGACCCTGTGAGGTGACAAAGCTGTCGATCTACTTCGCGGGCGCCGTGGCGGCGCGCGACACCATCTACGTGGTCGGGGATCCGTCGGAAGGCGCGATTCCGCCCACGAGTTTTGTGTGGTCGTACAACACACTCATCGATCCGATAATATTCGACTACAACGGCACACCCGGATGGTTCGACATCCCCGTTCCCGCGGGCGCCCTGCGCAGCGACGGCTACGACCGCATCGTGATACAGCACCGCATCAAATCCGCCGGACCCTTCTTCGGCATCGACAACAACGGCGTCTCCTCACCGCTCGCCGCCTTCCTGTACGATCCGATCTCGAACAATACGCTCGGTTTCCCGGGCGTGTACTACCGCGGCGCGGGCGACTTCATGATTCGCCTCGAAGTTGTGTACTCGTATCCTGCCGGCGGCGGCTCGGCGCAGCCACCCGCGGCCACCATGGTCGACGTCACAAAAAGTGCCGGCATCGTCGATGCCTCGAACGCGATATTCAAGGCCGGACGCGTGAGTGTGGTGGACTGGGACAACGACGGCTTCGACGATGTGGCCGTCGGCAGCAACTTCTACCACAACAAAAAGGACGGCACGTTCGAACGGGTGGCACTGGGCATTGAGGCGGGAGCGTCGGTGTGGGCCGATATCGACAACGACGGCGATCAGGACTGTTACGCCGTCAACGGCGGCGACAACGACAAGGTGTACCGCAACGACGGAGGCACGTTCACCGACATCACCGCCGCCACGAAGCTCACGAATCCACGCCCCACGGTCACACCGATGTGGCTCGACTATAACAACGACGGGCGCCTCGACCTCTTTATCGCCAATGGCCGGCGCGAGGCCTCGGGCCAGGAGACCTACTTCCCGGACCAGATCTGGAAAAACGCGGGAGACGGCAGCTTCACCAACGAGACACAGGCGAGCGGCATCGGCGCCGCCGAACCCGCGCCCTATTACGACTGCTGGGCCGCGAGCGCCTGCGACTACGACGACGATGGACGCACCGACATTTTTGTGGCCACATACCGGCTCGCACCCGACCTGCTCCATCACAATAACGGCAACGGCACATTCACCAATACGGCCGAGGCCACGGGCCTGCGCGGCAATCCGACCGCGTCGCCGCAGTACTTCGGACATGGCGCCGGCTGCGAGTGGGGTGATATCGATAATTCCGGATACGAGGATCTGATTGTCGGAAATCTCGGACATCCGGACTGGCGCGGGCAGGTCTCGAATCCCTCGCTCATCTTCATGAACGGCGGTCCGTCGATCACGCTGTTCGAAGAACGCCAGCACGAGTACGGCCTCAAGTTTTTCGAGATGAATTTCGGCGTGGTGCTGGCGGACTGGGATCTCGACGGACTGCTCGACGTGTTCCATTGCCAGTACGCGTACAACGCGGCGGGCGCCAGCGGCGAACCCTACAGACGCTCGCGTTTCTACATCAACGACCTCGAGGGCAGCGGCCGACTGCTCGACAGAACCTGGCACACGGGCGCGAACATACACGGTGCATGGACCGCAGCGCGGCTGGACTTCGACAACGACGGCGACATGGATCTGATTGCCGCCAGTCCCACCGACGCCGTGCGCCTCTTCCGCAACGATCTGCAGAAAAAGGGCCGCTACATCGGAATACGTCTGACAGGCGACGCGTCACAGTCCGTTGCCCGTGATGCCTTCGGCACGAAGGTGACCGTGTATGCCGGGGGCCGCGCGCTGCAACGCACCACCCATTCCGGCGGCACAGGCACCACGGCCAGCCAGAACAGCAACGAGCACCATTTCGGCCTCGGCTGGGCCGACATCGACAGCGTCGTGATACGCTATACCAACGGCACAAGCCGCCGCTTCACCACGCTGCTTCCGAATCATGTGTACCGCATCGCCTACGACGGCACTATCGAAACACTCGTGACGGACCTCGAGCAAGTTCCCGTGCGGCCCTCGGGTCTTGCGCTCTCGGGTGCGCGCGCATCGGCGACGGGTGTCGCATTCACACTGTCCGGCGCCGCGAATGAGCATGGAGGTATCGTGGATGTGTACACACTGCTCGGCACGCGTGTGGCGTCCGCGCCGCTCGAATCCCTGCGCGACGGAATACATGAAATCGCGCTGGCGCAGCCGTTGCGTCCGGGTGTGTATGTGCTGCGTCTGCGTGCAGGAGTACAAAGCGCCGCGGCGCGTTTTGTCGCCGTTCACTGATCCATCGCACCTGTGAGCACCGCGCGGCGGATGCTCACACACACTGAGGAGAAGAACTATGGATCACTCACCCTACCTCGTGCCCCACGACGAGAAAAGGAAGCTCAAGGATTTTGATCCCGATTTCACCGGCCACTTCACCGAGAAGGAGGAGGCGCTCGGCAAATTGCGCGAGGACATCGAGGAACTCGCCACGCTGCAGGATGTGCTCTACGCGCAGAACACGTATGCGATGCTGCTGATTTTCCAGGCCATGGACGCAGCGGGCAAGGACGGGACGATCAAACACGTCATGTCGGGCGTGAACCCGCAGGGCTGCCAGGTGTACAGTTTCAAGGCCCCATCGGCGGAGGAACTCGATCACGATTACCTGTGGCGATGCATGAAGGCTCTGCCCGAACGCGGACGCATCGGCATCTTCAACCGCTCGTACTACGAAGAAGTGCTTGTGACGCGAGTACATCCCGAGATCATCGACCGTCAGCAGCTCCCGGCCG
The DNA here is from genome assembly GCA_016218045.1 of Ignavibacteriota bacterium. NCBI lineage: Bacteria > Pseudomonadati > Ignavibacteriota > Ignavibacteriota bacterium. The sequence goes on along the minus strand of JACRFB010000072.1, from coordinate 161,920 downwards.
AAGCCAAAAAGGGGGATGTATGGAAACGGCGCTACGAAGAGATCAACAACATCGAAGAATACCTCGTACGCAACGGGATAGTGATTCTGAAATTTTTCCTGAATGTCTCTAAGAAGGAACAGAAAAAACGTTTCCTCGAACGATTGCAGCGGCCCGAGAAGAACTGGAAATTCTCGATTAACGACGCGAAGGAACGGCAGCACTGGGATGCGTACATGGATGCGTACGAGGCCATGCTGAATGCCACGAGCACAAAACACGCACCCTGGTATGTGATCCCCGCCGACCACAAATGGTTCACACGCGCTGCGGTTGCCGATATCATCGTGCGGCGGCTCCGCGATCTCGATCTGTCGTATCCGGAAGTGGACGAGCTGCATCGCGCGGAGCTTCGGAAGGCCGAGGAAATGCTGCTCGCGGAGGACTGATCATACAGGTGAAATGGCCCTGGCGGGGTCCGCCTCCGGCGGCCCGCCGCACTCACGGAACACGGCTGCGTAATAGGAAGTATGACGGAGGGACCAATCGGATGAAGGAACAGAAGATTATCATAGCGCTCCTGGCGGTGCTGGCACTCGTGGCCATCGGGACGGTGCTGTATCTGCTGCAGACGGTGCTGCTGCCCTTTGTGCTCGCGATGTTCCTGTCGTTCCTCTTCAAACCCGTGGTGTTGTTTTTGCGCAAGCGGCGGGTGCCCATGGCGCTTGCGCTCATTGTGGTGATGCTGGTCATCGCGGGCATGTTGTACGGCGTGTCGATGGTACTCGTGGGCAGCGCCAACGCCTTTATCGCGGCGCTGCCGCGGTATGAGGCGAAGATGGTGACACTGTCGGAGGACCTGCTCACGGCGGCATCGGGCGTGGCGTCGAATTTCGGCATGACACTCAGCGACTTCAATCCCCGGGACGCATTGAGCCAGGTTGCGCCGCTGCTGTCCACCGGATTCGATTCTCTTGTCTCGCTGCTGAGTAACGGGTTCATGATTCTTCTCTTCCTCATCTTCATGCTGGCCGGAAGCGGAAGTCTGACGACGAAGGTCGCCATGGCCTTTCCGCCGGAACGCGCGCGGGCCGTCGCGGAAGTAATCGGGCATATCGACGATCGTGTCCGCCGCTATATGCTCGTGAAGACGCTCGTCAGCGCACTCACGGGCGCTTTGGTTGCGGGCATACTCGCCATACTCGGTGTCGACTTCGCGCTGCTCTGGGGTTTCCTCACCTTCCTCCTGAATTTTATTCCCAACGTCGGATCCCTGTTTGCCACCGTGTTCCCCGTCCTCATCGCGCTGCTGCAATTCGATTCGCCGGTCACGGCTCTGCTGGCTCTGGTGCTGCTCATTGTTGTGCAGAACCTTGTCGGCAATGTGCTCGAACCGAAGCTCATGGCCTTCAGTCTGAATCTGAGTCCGCTGCTCATCCTTGCCTCCCTCATTTTCTGGGGCTGGCTGTGGGGCGTGTGGGGCATGATACTCGCCGTGCCGCTGATGTCGATGATCAAAATCGTGTTCGAACAGTTCGACGAGTTGCGTCCCTACGCGATGCTCATGAGTGGCTCCGGAGCGCGGGACAGCGGGACAGCGGGACAGCGGGAGAGCGGGAGAACCGGACAGTGATATCGAGGGAGTGCGGCCGAGCGGAGAGGTGTCTCGCTGAGCGAAGTCGAAGCGCGACGGGATTGAGACGATGTAACCGGGGCAATTCGTGTATTCTCCTGTGTCTATTCCTCCTCCTCACTCTTCGTGCGGTATCGCAGGAGGGTTTCGTACAGACGGGCGAGGCCTCGTATTACGCGGAGGAGTTCCACGGGAAGACCACGGCCAACGGTGAGCGTTACAGCATGTGGGCGATGACGGCGGCGCATCTCACGCTGCCGTTCAATTCACTCGTGCGTGTGACACATCTCGGCAACGGGAAAAGTGTGATCGTGCGCATCAACGATGCGGGTCCGTTCAAGGACGACCGCATCATCGATCTTACCAAGGCCGCCGCCGCCAAACTCGGCATGATGAAGAGCGGCACTGCTCCCGTGCGCATCGAGGTGGTGGGCCGGGCCGAGTCGCCCGCGGGCGACCACGTCTCACGCAACGAATTCTACAAGGTCGACGTCACGCCGAGCACCCTGCGCGGTTTCGGCATACAGGTCGGGTCGTTTACCCAGGTGGAGGCGCTCATACGCCGCCTCAACGAACTCGAGAGAAAGCAGGTCGGCACCATCTACGTGCAGTTCGCGACTACAGGCGGCCGCGATGTGCACCGCCTCGTCATCGGCAGTTTCGACACGCGCGACGCCGCCGTTCTTCATCTCGCGTCCTTGAAGAAGAAAGGTGTGGCGGGGTTTGTGTTTCAGGTACGATAGGATGTTGAAAGTAGCAAGGTAGCAAAGTAGGACAGGAACGTAGATTCGTCAGATCTGTTACTTTCTACGTTGCTACCTTCCACTTCTCGGACTAATCCACGATTGTCATCGTAAAAACAGCACCGCCACACCTGCCACGGCGATAAATGCGCCGGCGACGGCGCGCCAGGAGAGCTGCTCCTTGTACACGAGGCGGACCATGGGGAGCATGAGTATCGGCGGTGTGGCCATGATGGTGGCGGCGATGGCCACGTCGGTGTGTTGTATCGAGATCAGACTGAACGTGATGCCGAGATAGGGCCCGATCACCGCGCCGACGGCTGTGAGTGTGAGCGCGCGAGGATCGCGTCGGAACACGCGGAAGGGATTCGGATACCAGGGAGTGAAAACGATGATGGGGAGGAGCGACACGACCGCCGCGCCGATGCGTGTGAAGCTCGCCACAAAGCCGTGAACGTCGCCGAGGTTAAACGCGAGTTTGGCGAAGATGAGTCCCACCGCCTGCCCGAGTGCGCCGAGGAAGGCGTAGAACACGCCGCGCCGTGTCACGCGGCCGTGCGGCTGCTCTCCGGCCTCGCGCCGCTCCACCACCACGCCCACAATACCGGCCAGCGTGATGCCCATGCCCGTCACACCCCAGAACGACAGCGCCTCGCCGAGGAACATCCACGCGAGCACCGCCGACATCGCGGGCGCCGACGCCATCACGAGCATGCTGATGCGCGCGCCGCATTCTTTGAATGCGAGAAAAAGGAAGGTGTCGCCGAAGGTGAGTCCGATCACTCCGCTCACCGCCAGCAGAACCAGTTGTTCTGCACTCACATTCACGGGCGCGCCAATGACGGCGATACTCACCGCCAGAAAAATCAACGCCAGAAACAGCCGCGTAATGTTCACCTGCATCGCCCCCACACGCCGCGTCGCGGACGAGAACACGATCGACGTTCCGGACCAGAGTATGGCCGTTGTCAGTGCGCTGAGTTCTCCGAGAAAAGGCATTGCGAGTTGGGAGTAGGGAGTAGGGAGTAGGGAGTTGGGAGTAGGGAGTTGGGAGTTGGGAGTAGGGAGTTGGGAGTTGGGAGTAGGGAGTGGCGCAATAGAGAAGGTGTGTCACGGTGAGCTTGTCGAACCGCGACGGCTCTGTTTCGGACGATCAGACGATCAGACGATTAGACGATCAGACGATTGGACGATCAGACGATTGGACGATCAGACGATTAGACGATTAGAGTAAGTCGCGACAGCTTGCAGCGTTTCGATGCTCTGGCGCCATTGCTGGCTGTCGAGCATATTCGACTTCAGGCAAGATAGCATTTCCGTGGGATACCCCTCCACGGACGCGCCTCCGGCGCGTCCCGCTGTCCCGTGGGATTAGCGCGCCTCCACGGACGCGCCTCCGGCGCGTCCCGCTGTCCCGTGGGATTAGCGCGCCTCCACGGACGCGCCTCCGGCGCGTCCCGCGGTCCCGCGGATTTAGCGCGCCTCCACGGACGCGCCTCCGGCGCGTCCCGCGGTCCCGCGGGTTTAGCGCCCCTCCACGGACGCGCCTCCGGCGCGTCCCGCTGTCCCGTGGGATTAGCGCGCCTCCACGGACGCGCCTCCGGCGCGTCCGTCGTATCCTGATGTCTTCCCGGTTGTCCATGTCCTTCGCCAGAAAAAAAAGACCCGCAATATGCGGGTCTTCAAGATTCAGCAGCGCGAAAAATCAATGCTGCGAATGCAACGCCATGCGGTTGCCCTCGGTGTCGATGAACATCGCGAAGTAGCCGATGTCGTCGTTGATATGAGTCTTGGGCATGATGACTGTTCCGCCCGCGTCGGGAATTTTTGCAAGCACGACACCCAGATCGTCGCCGCCGTTCAGGTACAGAATGGCGCCGTCGGTGCTCGGTGTGTACCATTCGCCTTTGCACAGGGCGCCGGTCATTCCCTCCTGCCAGTTGCCGAGGAATCCCATCTGTATGCCGCCCATTTCGGACTGTTGGATTTCAATGCCGAATATCTTGCCGTAAAACACCGCGGCACGATCCATATCCGTGACGGGGATTTCGAACCAGTTGAGCATGTTGGCCATGAAAACTCCTATGTTTTGGGGTGGAGAATGCGGAGTATACGGGACTTCGGAAAAAAGTTTCAATGGCGGACAGACGAAGCATCGGTGATGGCAACAAATTGTCGTCGCGAAGTAACAAAGTGGAAAAGTGGCAAGGTCGCAACGATTCGTCCCCGCTGCCCACCGCTGTCCCCGTCCCCACTCCCAACCCCTAACTCCTAACTCCCAGCTCCTAACTCCTCCCCCTAATCCCGGCCACCCGCACCACCGCTGCCGGTCCACGATGCATCGGACCTTCGTCGAGTTCGATACGTACGGTTTCAGCGATGTCGAGATGCAGCGCCGCGAAGTCGGCGCGGAGCATGTCGACCGAGTACAGGAGGTCCGGATTTTTTGGTCCGCCCGAAAGCAGGTCGAGTTGTTCGGGATGAAACGCTTCGAGAAGCAGCAGTCCACCGGGTTTCAGGGCGCGGATGCAGCGTGTGTGCACATCGATACGGAGCGCGGCGGGGAGATGCACAAAAAAGAGACCGACGGCATCGAACTCACCCTCGGGAAAATGGGCGTTGGACAAGTCGGCGACGTGGTACAAAATCGTGACGCCGCGCTCTTCCGCGAGCGCCATCGCCTTGTCGCGTCCGGCCGTGCTGTAATCGAAGGCATCCACCTGCCAACCCTGCGAGGCGGCATACACGGCGTTGCGGCCCTCGCCTTCGGCCGGCAGCAGAATCCGCCCGGGCGCGCGCGCCGCGAGGTGTGCGCGGAAGAATTCGTTGGGTTCCGTCCCGTACACATAGCCGGGGGCTGTATATCGTTCGTTCCACATGTCTTTCATCGTGTACCGCCGTTTCGGATCTTGGAGGTGATTTCGATCAGCAGCCGGAGGAGACATGGCATCACGATATGTTGTTCCACGCATCGAGCAGCGACTGCATCTTGATACTCTGTATGATGCGGCGATGTGGGAGACGATCCCGTCGCTGGAACTCGCCGCCTTTCCGTGGTATCGTTCGGGCACGCGTCACAGGACACGCGCCCGCCTCGTGCACGACGGCGAACGCATCATTGCCGAGTTTGTGTGTGAAGATACACACATCTCGTCGCGCATCATCGACCTGAATGGCGCGGTGTGGAATGACAGTTGCGTCGAGCTTTTTCTGAGGCCCGATCCCGCGCGCGACCGGCACTACTTCAACATCGAGATCAACGCCTGCGGCACGTTGCTTATGGCCTGGGGCGCGGATCGGAATACACGCGCCTATATCGGTTTCGACGACGCGAAAGACATCAAGATATTTCACTCCGTATCCGGCATGTTGAAAAACGAATCGCCCCACGACACGTCGTGGCGCATCGTTGCGCCGCTTCCGCTCTCTGTGTTCCGTCGTCTTTCGGGACTCCCGCTCGCCATCGAAGCAGGCACGCGATGGACCGGCAACTTCTACCGCTGCGGCGGCATCACGAATCCCCAGTTCGCCTGCTGGTCGCCCATCGATCATCCGGTACCCGACTTTCATCGTCCTGAATATTTCGGGGAACTCGAGTTTGGGTAGATGGGCAGGTGGGTAGGTGGGTAGATGGTAGATGGTAGGTGGGTAGTTGGTAGATGGATCTGCTGCGTGTGTGTGAGGAGACAGGAGGGGTCGTCGGTCATTTTTTACTTTGCCACTTTGCTACATTGCTACGTTGGAAGGTGTAACGCCACTTTGCTACATGGCAACATGACAACATGACATCATGGCAACGGTGAAACGTGTAACGTGGATACGTGTAACGTGTCACGTCAGTCCTGGCATGTAACGTTTCGTCTGTAGTGGTATCTTTGTTCATGGACACACGCACAGTTATTGAAGATCGCATCCGCGAGGGCGGAATACTGGAAGTCGCTGACGCGGAAATCGACGCCTTGAGCGACGACGACATCACAGCGTTGCGACAGGAATATGGCGCGCACACGCTGATGCGGCTGCCGCCGCGCGAACGCGCCTTTTTCGATTGGCTGAAGGAAAACGATCCGACGGTATGGGACGACTTGTGGAAGGACGACGAGGATATGCTCGTGACGCTGGCCTTCCTCGCCGACCTCCGCCGGGGCGGACGTGGTTTTCTGATCTGCGAACTCGAGAATGTCCCGAATTATTTTTTCACTCCACGGCATGTCAAACCCGACGGCATCGAAGCGCTGAACGAGATCCTGTCCAAGGCCGCGGCGGGAGACGAGCTCGCCCTCGGCGAGGCGCTGATGTTCGAGATCGTGTCGGGTCCGATGGACATCTGGCATTTCTGCCACAAATACGGTGCGGATCTCGCCCGCGCGAAGCGCGAGATAGCCCGGCTCGTGGACCACGATTGGCTCGTGCACCTGCCCGCCCGGGAAGATTGCGCCCGCTATATCGGCGACGAATAAATCTTCTCCGAAATATTCGAGAAATATTCTTCGCCTCCGTATATTTCGGTCCTACCATGGAACGTTTCATGCGTACCTCCGCGTGAAAGCCCCTGCCTCCGAAAATACACGCACTTCCTTTTTCCGTTTTCCTCCATTATCACGAAAGGAGTTACTGCATGAACAACGTCCAGACAACGTTTGTCCGGCTTTTTGTTGCTGCATTGCTGCTCCCCGTCGTTGCATTTGCGCAGGACCGCTGCGCGCCGCTCGACGACATGCCCGCAATGCAGATCAATGCCTCCCCGTTCCTGAAAGGTGGCACACCCGGCATCACCGGACAGTGGTCCACCGGCGCAAAACTTCCGATCGCAAAGGTGTATCACACGGTCGCGTCGCTCGACGGTGTGATTTACATTTTCGGCGGCGTCACAACGGGTAATGCATACAACGCAAAAAGCTACAAATACACGATTGCGACCGATACCTGGGCGCCGATCAAGGATTTCCCGATCGCGCGTTTTCTTGTCGGCACTGCGCAGGCGGTGAATGGCAAGATCTACATCATGGCGGGTCTCGACAATCTCGGCACCTCGTACAAGGTTGTGCCGGACGTGTATGAATACAATCCCGCGAACGACACCTACACAAAGAAGGCGAACATGCCGAGCGCGCAGGCCTACTGCCCCTCCGCCGTGTTCGACAACAAGATCTACCTGATCGGCGGCTCGAGCACCGCGAACACAACGTATCAGAAGACCGTGCGTGTGTACGATCCGGCGACCGACACCTGGAGCACCGCCACCGATTACCCGCGCGCGCTGAAGTATCATGCCGCGGCGCAGATCGGCAACCGCGTGGTGGTGACCGGCGGCTACAACAACGAAAATCCGCAGATGACCTACGTGGCCGACACGTATGTGGGCGAGTATGCGGCCGGCACACTCACTTGGACGAAGGTGAAGGACTATCCCATCGGCCCGACCATTTTCATGGCCGGCGTCGGCATCGGGCAGAATGCCTACTTCTTCGGCGGGCGTCCCTCGATCGACAATAATGCTCCGGCAACACAGCGTTCGTTCAAGTACGATCCGGCAACCGACACGTGGTCCACACTCGACCTCAAACCCACCGGTGCGCAGATGGTGACGCAGGCGGCGACGGACGGCGTCAAAGGTTTTTATCCCGGTGGTGGTGATGCCGCGGGCGGCGTGCTCGACAAGCTCGAAATCTTCGATGCAAACGCAAGCGGCGGCCCCGTGCTCGCGCTCGATTCGAAAGTGGTCGACACATGGATCAAGAAGACCGTGCCCGTCGTCGTGAATCTCGGCGCACGGAACAACGGCAGCGCGAACCTGACCTGGAACGCCACCGTCGACGCGGGATCGCAGAGCTGGCTCTCGCTACCCGGCGCGGCCGGTGCCATTGCGCCGATGACCAAGGACGTCCTCCGTCTCCAGATCAATGCCGGAAGTCTTGCCAACGGCACGCATACCGGTACCGTCACCATGACCACCAATGATCCCAACCAGGCGAGCGTGGCGATCACCGTCACGATTCACGTGCAGGATCAGGATGTGGACGAAGCACCCATCGCGCTTATCGAAGAGGGTACCGGAACCTGGTGCGGATTCTGTCCCTATGGCGCCGACTCTCTTAAGGCCGTAATCGAACGGAACAACGGCAAAGTTGTTGGAATATCATACCATGGCGGCAGCGCCACCGAACCGATGTTCACTCCTACGACAGACACGTGGGCGACGAAGACCGGACTCGCCGGATGGCCCAATGGCGCGGTGAACCGCATTCTTTTCGAAGGCAATCCCAACATTTGTTTCAGCCGTGGTGACTGGGCGCGCCGGGCGGAAGAAGTTCTCGCAACCCGTCGCAGTCCTGTTGGCATACGAGTGAAAACAGCCACTCTGAATCCCGCCACCAAGATGATCAATATGGATGTGGAAGTATTTTTCCACAGGGATTTCACACGTCCGGTCCGACTGAATATCGCGCAGGTACAGGATCAGATGAACTATCAGCAGGTGTTCTATCCGCCTGCAGGGGGTACGACCCGTCTCTATCCGTACTTCCACGATCATGTACTCCGCGCCATGCATCCGAACGATTTTGGTGAAGTGATCTCCTCAGCGAACATCGTATCGCAGACCTCCGTAGTGAAGTCCTTCAGCTTCCCGGCGATCGACACAGTGCTTTCCTTGACCCGTCTGATCATCTTTGCTCACGTCTCCGACGGTGTGAATTTTGGTGAAGTCCTCCAGGCGCAAGAAATCCAGGTCGCGTCGATGGTCACCTCCGCCGGCACGGCGCCGAGCGCTGAGACCTTCACACTGGCGCAGAATTATCCGAATCCATTTAATCCGACCACAACGATCAGCTTCGGCATTCCGGCCGCCGCGCATGTGCGCATCGCGGTGAGTGATGCGTTCGGACGTGAGCTGGGTGTGGTCGCCGACGGATCCTACGACGCGGGCACACACTCCACCGTGTTCAACGCGGCCGGCCTCGCCTCGGGTACGTACTACGTGACGATGCGTTCGGGTTCGTTTGTGCAGACCCGCACGATGTCGCTGCTGAAATAATTGGTTCATCTTTTTTGTGTATCGGCCCCGCCAACCGGCGGGGCTTTTTTTTGGTGGGGTAGATGGGTAGTTGGTAGATAGGTAGAGGGTAGATCGATCTAATTGATGTGAGTAAGGAGTCAGGAGGGAGGATACAGGAGTTTCGAGCTGAGAGGCTCTGTCTCCTGTTTCCTGTATCCTGTCTCCTCACACGATCTTGGTAGAGCAATCTGATGTGAGTGAGGAGTAAGGAGGGAGGATACAGGAGTTTCGAGCTGACAGGCTCTGTCTCCTGTCTACTGCATCCTGTTTCCTCACTGGAGTGTGCGGGGGCATGGCAACTTGATCCTCTTAGTGTGAGTGAGAAGAATCACACTTCTCTCTTTCCATTTTCCCCGATATATTCGTGCTTCGATATTCTCCCGCGTCCACTGGAAGCATCCAACAATAGAGGAGTGCCGGTATGAGAACCATCGTCACCGCAAGTGTTGCCCTGTGTATGTTGTTGCTTGCCGCATCGAGCGGCATGGCGCAGCTTCGTTGCGAGACGCCGCCAGATCTTCCCAGCGGCGCGGTGCCTGCCTACGAAAAGGCATATCGCGCCGATGATGCGGTTGCCACCGCGGCGTGGAGCATGGGCACCAAACTTCCCATCGCAAAACAGTATCATGCCGTCGCGTCGCTCAACGGCGAAATTTTTGTTTTTGGCGGAGTGACAGCGGGCAATTATTACAACGCGCGAAGCTTCCGCTACTCACCCGCGACAAATACCTGGACGCCGATCCGCGATTTTCCCGTCGCAAAATGGTTGTGCGGTCTGGCCGAATCCGTGAACGGCAAGATCTACCTGTTCGGGGCAATCGAAAATTTCGGCACATCGTATAAAACGCTCCCCGATGTGTACGAATACGATCCGGCCACCGACACGTACACCGAAAAAATGGACATGCCGCAGGCGCAGGGCTTTGCCTGTTCCGGTGTGATCGACAACAAAATCTATGTGATTGCCGGCAGTCCCGCGAATGGAAATCTGTTCCAGAAGATCGTGCAGGTGTACGATCCCGCCGCCGATACGTGGTCCACTGCCACCAGTTTCCCCCGCGAACTGCGCTATTGTTCGGCAGCGACTGTCGACAATAAGATCGTTGTCATGGGCGGCTACAACAACACGCTTCCGAACATGTATTATGTGGCCGACACATACATCGGCGAACTCAGCGGCGGCACCCTTGCCTGGCGCAAGGTGCGCGACCATGCGCTCGGTCCGATCATCCTCGCGGGCGGCGTCGGCATCGGAGGTAAGGCCTGGTTCTTTGGCGGACGCCCCTCGGCCGACAATAACGCGCCTGCAACACAACGCAGTTATTCCTACGATCCCGCCACGGATACATGGACGGCGCTGGAACTGATGACCAAGGGCACACAGTATCTGCTGCAGGCGGGAAGCGACGGAAAAAAGGCCTATCTGCCCGGCGGACAGACGCGCATATACCTGGCGCACGATACGCTGCAGATCTTCGATACGGGCGCCAAGGGCAACCCCGTGCTCGCCCTGGGCAAAACCACCTATGACCTCTGGGTAAAAAAATCCAATCCCGTCAGCATTCCTTTTCCCGTACGGAATAACGGGTACGCGGACCTGACCTGGACCGCCACCGTCGAAACGGGAGCAAGCGCCTGGCTGACGATATCGAGCGGCGGCGGTACCGTGCCACCAATGAGCAGCACGGATGCAAGCATCGGAATTGACGCGAGCGCGCTGGCTCCAGGTGATTACTCGGGCTCGATCGCACTCACCTCGAACGACGAACAGCGCAAATCGGTGACGATCTCGGTGACGATACATGTGCAGATCGAGGATGTGGACGAGGCGCAGAACGTGCTCATCGAGGAATTCTCCGGAACCTGGTGCGGCTGGTGTCCGTACGGCGCCGACACGCTGAAGCAGCTTATCTCCGAATTTTCCGGACGTGTGTTCGGCATGACCTATCATCAGGGGACGCACGATCCGCTGGTCACACGCGACGGCAACGGTGTGCTGGCGATGCTCGGCGTCACGTCCTATCCCTCCGCGGCGGTGAATCGCACACTTGATCCGTCCACTGGACGGGTGACACTGGGCCGCAACACCTGGCGCGGCGTGGCACAGACCCTCATGAACGATCATCGCAGCCCCGTGGGCATTCAATTCTTCGACAAGTCATACAATCCCGCTACCAAGTGGATGCGCTTCAAGGTGCGTGTGTTTTTCCATCAGGGCATGACGGGTGATCTGCGGCTCAGCGTGGTGCAGACGGAAAGCGGACACAATGTGGGCCAGTCGTATTACTATCAGGACACGTCGGGATCGACGAAGGCCAAGATCCTGTATCCCTACTTCCATGAACATGCCGTGCGCGACATGCTGCCCGATTCGATGGGCGCAAAACTGTACGACACACCGTCGATCGCGACGCAGTCCGTGGTCGAGAAATACTTCGAGTTCGCATCGCGCGATTCCATCGCCGCCGAGAGTGAACTGATCGCCTTTGTGCATCTGGTGAAGGACGGCAAACCCGGCGAGATACTGCAGGCCACGGGCGAGACGCTGCTCGACAACGCGACGGCGGTGGGTGATCCGGAGACGCTTCCTCGCGACATCACCCTACATGCCGCGTATCCGAATCCCGCGAACGGTGCGGCGGTGCTCTCGTTCGCAGTGCCCGAGCCGGCCGATGTGCGGCTGACTCTGCACGACGCTCTCGGCCGCGAGGTCCTCGTCGTCCTCGACGCCTCGCGCGAAGCGGGCACTCATTACCGCGTCATCGAGACCGCCGCACTCGCGCCCGGACTCTATCACGCATCACTCCGCGTGGGCTCGGTCGTGCGCACGGTTCCTGTCATTGTTGCGCGGTAGAGCAAACGGTCAACGGTGAACGGCCGACGGCGAAAGCCCTGCGCTGTTAAAAGTTGAAAGTAGCAAGGTAGCAAGGTGAAAAAGTAACAACTGGGTCACGACCGGTTGTTACTTTTTTACTTTGCTACCTTCCCACGTTGCTACTTACCCAGATGGTCCACGGGAGATGCTCGTGGATTGATCAGAGAGACTCGCTCTACATGTGGATATCACTTCACAACGTGAAACGATCCAATGTGGAGCTGAACCCGAGTCTCGTTTTCTGTCTCGAACTCGACCATGTACCGGAACACACCCGAAGGTAATCCGGCCGCATCGACAAGCACAGAGTGCACTCCGGATACAACCGGGCCGTGGTACAACACGGTTTTTCTGTTTCCGAGGATGGGATACGCCGTGATGGTCACTTGTCCGTTCTCAGGAACGGAATACCGGATCGTGCCCGATGGGTTGCAAGGATTCGGATAACACACACTCCATATGTCCGCACGCGTTCGCGTGGACGACGGACGTTCATCAGAAGATTCGGCTCCCGATCCTCCCGCTTTTCTTAGGGTATTGACCTCGGAGTCGGAAAGTGGAATACGCAACAGCACTTTCGCCATCGGCACCTCGCGGCTCGCCGGGTAGGCAGAACGCAGCGCGAGATACGCAGATTGTGCACCCTGCTCGTTGCGCGCACCGAATTTTCTCACGACAACCATGTTGTAGAGCATTCTCGCGGCATCGACGCTGTCGCTCGCAGGGGCAGCGGCAAGATCGGCGTACAAGTCTGTCGCCGCTGCATGATTTCCGCGTCGCGCCGCGTGATGCGCCAGCACCTCCCTCACAGCAGCTCGTATCGGTGCGCTGCGCGTGTGATCGTTCGCGGCCCCCTGCACTTCTGCGACGACAAGCACCTCGAGCGAATCAACGTTCCGCCCACCCCGCAACTCTGCCATGCCGCGCGCATGAGCAAGCAATGAACACAATCCCACACTGCCGCCCATGATGACAAAATTACTGTTGACATTCGTGAGGAATGCAATGGCATGTTTTCGGGCTTGTCTATTCTATGAATAATCGATATTCTTTTCTTCTAATGAGAGCAACTGTATCATCTTCCCTGCGCAGGGCAACGGTGGCGCTTGTGCTGGGCTTCGTATCCTCGGCGTGCCTCGCACAGGAACCATTCTGGGTGACCAGTGTCATCCCGACGGGAGGACCCGTGATGTCTGTGGCCGCAAATCGCGAGGGACACATCTTTGCGGCGATACAAGGCGACGGGCTCTGGAAGAGCATGGACGAAGGCCAGTCCTGGTCGCATGTCCCGCTTTGGGAACAGTGGAAGATCGCAAACTCAGTTGCCCACGTCATGTTCGACGATCACAACCGCGGTTACATTTCTGCTGACGGTGGCGTGTACCGGTCACTCGATGGGGGGAGGACCTGGGAGATGCACCCTCACGGTATTCCAGGTAGGAGTGGGGCCCTTACGGTAAAAGGCGCCGGGCCGCTGGTGTACGCCTGGGTTGACAGGAGCTGGAATCTTTCCTACTCTGGCGCGATCTGCGCATCCACCGATAATGGAGCAACATGGTCGATAAAGCTGAATAAGGCACACCCCTTCGAGCTTCACGTGTGTCCCTCGACGGGTACGATCATCGCACGTTCCGCCGCCACGATCGACAGCCTGATGCGGTCGACAGACGGAGGGGAGACGTGGACCGCGAACCGCTACCTTTTAGATTCGGCATTTCTCGCCACGTTCGCGAGCGATTCGACTGGACTGCTGTATGCCATCGGTCATGACTGGCGGACGGCGGGCCGTCTCGCCCGTTCGAGGGACGACGGCATCACGTGGGATTGGCTGCCGTTGGATTTCAACAGGGACATCGACGACATCCTTGTTAACAAACTCGGGCACATTTATCTGACAGTCTACGCGCGAGATGTATGGGTGTCCAAGGACGGAGGACTGACGGCCGAGCAGCTCTGGCGCGGGATGGATAATGCACTCGCGTTCTGCCTGGCCCTGATGCCTGACGGGCGCATCATTGCAGGGGGGAAACATCGGGTGTACATCAGCGTGCGGTCGACGACGGAAACGGAGTCCATACCCACGGCGGTTCCAGCGGCACTATCAATCGAGGCGGCATACCCGCAGCCCGCTCGCAACGACCTGAGCGTGCGAATCGCAGTACCCGGCCGCGGGGAGGTGCGTAACACCCTCACGGACATGCTCGGCCGCACGGTGCGTCATATTCGCGAGGACGTTCATACAGCAGGCACACGCAGCGTATTGTTCGAAACGGAGGACCTTCCGTCGGGACCGTACCTTCTTACCGTCGTGATGAACGGCGCTCTGGCGCGGCGCACCGTGCTCGTTGCGCGGTAGAGCAAACGGTCAACGGTGAACGGCCGACGGCGAAAGCCCTGCGCTGTTAAAAGTTGAAAGTAGCAAAGTAGCAAGGTGAAAAAGTAACAACTGGGTCACGACCGGTTGTTACTTTTTTACTTTGCTACCTTCCCACCTTCCCACCTTCCCACCTTCTCACTTTGCTACTTTCCTACTTCCCTAGGCGGGTGGTGTGAGGAGTTCGAGGATACGCTCGAAGTCGTCGAGGTTATAGAACTCGAAGGAAATCACTCCGCTTCCGTTGGTATCGGCGGTGATGCTGACTTTGGTGCCGTAAGCCCCGCGCAGGCGCGCGGCGACGTCGTCGAAGGCGGGCGGAGTTTCGGAACGTGTTCTCTTTTTTTTCGGGACCGCCGGCGCGGGGGGCTGCGCGGCCTCGCGCACGAGTTCCTCGACACGGCGAACGGACAGGCCTTCGCGCAGCGACTTCTTCCAGATGCGGAGCTGCGCTGCCGCGTCCGACACATTCACCAGCGCGCGCGCGTGTCCGAAACTGAATTCGCCCTTCTGTATGCTCTCTTGAATATCCTTCGGCAGGCGCAGAAGACGCACGAAGTTCGACACCGAGGCGCGGTTCTTTCCCACCTTTTTCGAAATCTCGTCCTGCGTATACTGATAGTCGTCCATCAGGCGGCGGTAGGTCTGCGCGATTTCGATCGGATTCAACGTCTCGCGCTGTATGTTCTCGATCAGCGCAAGCTCGATCATCTCCTCGACCGTGTCGACCTGGCGGATGTATGCGGGGACGTGTGTAATGCCCGCCACCTGGCAGGCGCGCAGGCGCCGCTCGCCCGAGATGAGCTGATAACCGTCGCCGAGGCGGCGCACAGTGACAGGTTGTATCAGTCCGTTTTCACGGATGGACTGCGCGAGTTCCTCCAACGCCTCGGGGTCGAAATCGATGCGCGGCTGATAGGGATTGGGCGAGATGCGCGCTATTTCGACATGGGCGAGCACGCCGGTCGAAACGCCGTCGTCGCGCGTTTCGGGCGTTGGGACGACGGGAACCTTCGCCTCGGGCTCGTTCGAGTCCGACGGCAGAAGCGCGCCGAGTCCGCGGCCCAGTCCGAATTTCTGTTTCGACATCCCGTTACTCCGCTGCCGGGGCCTGCGTCCCGGCGGCGCCGTTGCGCCGGATGATCTCCTGCGCCAGATCGATATAGTTCTGCGTGCCGACGGACATCGCGTCGTAGAGAATGACCGGCTTCCCGAAACTCGGGGCCTCGCTGAGCCGCACGTTGCGCGCGATGAGTGTATCGAACACCTTCTCGCCGAAGTATTTGCGCACCTCGTCGGCCACCTGTCGCGACAGGCGCAGGCGCGAGTCGAACATGGTGAGCAACACACCCTCGATCTCGAGATGGGTGTTGAAGTGTTTGCGCACGAGGTTGATCGTATTCAGGAGCTTGCCCAGTCCCTCGAGGGCGAAATACTCGCATTGTACGGGCACAAGCACGGAATCGGCCGCGGTCAGAGAATTGATGGTGAGCAGGCCGAGCGAGGGCGGACAGTCGATGATGATGTATTCAAACTCGGCCCGAAGCGGCTCGAGGGCCTTGCGCAGCAGGTGTTCGCGCTGGGGAACGTCGATCAGTTCGTACTCGGCGCCGACGAGGTTGATCGTCGAGGGGATGACACGCAGGTGCGGCAGCTCCGTTTCCTGCACACCCTCGCGGCTCTCGTTGAGCGCGAGCAGCACTTCGTAAATGGTGACGGGCGACTTGGTCACGTCGAGCCCCACTCCGCTCGAGGCATTGGCCTGCGGATCGATGTCGATCAGGAGGGTCCGGCGCTCGGCCGTTGCAAAACTCGCCGCGAGATTGACCGAGGTCGTGGTTTTTCCCACGCCGCCTTTCTGATTTGCTATTGCGATGACTTTCGACATGTGCTTTTCGCCGCTCAATTCTGATCCTGCGTTGACTGTACCGGTTTCGAGGCGCCGCGCGCCTCCGGATGCGACACGCACGACGCGAGCCACTGGAGATAGGGGTCTGAAATCCTTTCGATACTCAGGGCGAGGATCTCGGGGACGTGATAGCTGTGCAGGGCGCGGATGCGCTGCTCGAGCGCGGGAAATACCGATAGCGTTGTCTTTATCAGCAACACCTGCTCCACCGCTTCCTGTACGTCACCCTCCCAACGAAAAACGGAAAGTGCGCCCGGTATGATGGTGCAGCATGCCGCAAGCTCTTCCTCGACAAGCGTCCGCGCCAGCAGGGATGCTTCCTCGCGGGACGAGGCCGTGCTCACCACAAGACAGGGATCATTTCCCCCGTTATCAAGTGATTTCTCATCCATCGTCCTAAACTACTTTCATTCTGAGTCAGAAGCAATCCGTTCGGACATATCCCTCGTTTCCAGCGCTGTTCACGCGGATTTTACATCAGGAAAAAACATCACATACGGGGTGTCATATATTTGACACTGCGGCAACGGCAGGTGCGGTGAATTCGCTTGCTTTTGGGGTCGTAATCCGATATGTTTTGTTTGTAGGTCACCCCCGCACACTCCGGTATTGCATGAGCTTTTTGGACTTTGAAGATTTTGATGATGAGCCGCTCGATTCCACCAAGGGCGACAGGTCGTATTCCGACATGGAAATGGAGGACCTGCTCGCGGCGGCACGAAGCGGTGACCTGAGTCTCGAGACAATCGAAGAACTCGCGAACTACCATTATGACCACGGGAATTTCGAGCATGCGCTCACCTTCCTCGAGGTCCTGGCGGAATTTTCGCCGTTCAGCGCCGACGTCTGGGAACGGAAGGGCATGGCCTTGAACAATCTCGGCCGCTATCAGCAGGCCCTCGAGGCCTTCGAACAGGCCGAATCGCTCAATCCCTACGATGTGGAACTGCTGCTGAGCAAGGGTATCACGCTCGACAATCTGGGCCGGTCCGACGAGGCCATGGCCTGTTTCGAACGTGTGCTGGTGCTCGAGCCCGACAATGACGAGGCCCTTTTCAGCCAGGGTGTGGTACACGAGCGGAAGGGGCAGTACGAGGCGGCGATCGCCGTGTTCAAGGATGTTCTGCGGAGGAATCCGGATCATCGCGATTCCTGGTACGAGCTCGGGTACTGCTACGACTGCAGCGATCAGTTGCGGGACGCCCTCGTGAGCTACGACCGTTACCTCGCGCTCATGCCCTTCAACGCCAATGCCTGGTACAACCGGGGCATAGTCCTGAACCGTCTGGGGTGGTACCGGAGGGCGGTGGAGTCGTACGACACGGCGCTGGTGTTGCAGGAGGATTTTGCGTCGGTCTGGTATAATCGCGGCAACAGTTGCGCGAATCTGAAATGGCTCGAGGAAGCCGTGTTCTGCTACCGGCGCACGCTCGAAATGGAGCCCGACGACGAGATGGCCTGGCACAATCTCGGCAACGCCTACGAGGAAATGGAGCGGTACGACGACGCGATAAGCGCCTTCAGCGAGGCCTTGAACCTCGAGCCCGACCATTACGAGTCGCTCTACGGCCGCGGGTGCGTGTACGATGCGATGGACAAGCTCGACAGTGCCCTCGAGGACTACGCGGCGGCTATCGCGCTTGCGCCCGACCTGGGCGAGATATGGCATGCGCGCGCCGATGTGGAATACAGTCTTGGCCTGATCGAACAGTCGCTGAGCAGCTACCGGCGCGTCCTCGATCTCGAACCCGAGAACTCCGAGGCCTGGCTCGATTACAGCGAGACACTCTACGAATACGGCATGCTGCACGAAGCGCTCTCCGCGGCAGGCCGCGCCCGCGAGCTCGAACCCGACTGGGCCGACGCGCACATCCTGTACGCGCGCCTCGCCTTCCTGCTACGAAGCAGGCGCAAAGGCATCGAAGCGCTGCAGTTCGCGCTGGAACATTTCCCCGATCTGCGTCAGCACATCGCGAAGGAATTTCCTATCGTGCGCACGCACGAGGCCTTTGCGGATTATCCCGACCTGCGTCAGTAAGACAGGGGACCGATGACACCCAGGACCGGACGCCTCACTGTCGCGCTGGCCGCCCTCGGCTTTCTTCTCGCTACCGCGGCTCCCATACGGGCCGTCGGGGACGAACCGGGCTGGAAGCCCTACGCGCGCGCGGTTGCCGATGCGAAGGAGAACGGGCGCGTGGTGCTGGTGGACGTGTACACCGGTTGGTGCGGCTGGTGTAAAAAAATGGACCGCGACGTCTACGCCGATGCACGTGTGCGGAAATACCTGGCGGAACGCTACGAGATTGTCAAGCTCGATGCCGAAGCCGCGACCGCTCACGAACTGGACGGTCGAAACATGACCGAACGACAGATCGCGACCGACTTCGGCGTGAGCAGCTACCCGACCACGCTGTTCCTTGCCTCCGACGGCACACTGATCACCGCGGTGCCGGGATATGTCGCCGCGGACAAATTCCTCGATGTGCTCGAGTACATCGCCGGAGGATTGTATAAAACACAGAGCTGGAATGCGTTTCTGGAAGCGAAGAAGCGGCGTTGAATCGCGCTCGACGCTGCGCGGCATGGCGTACACACTCGTCGCCATCGGCGCGGCACTCTGGACCGCGGGCACACTCGCAGCTCCGCTGCTCGCCTGCACGGGAGCCCATCCCGGCGCCTCCGCTGTTGCGCGGCTCGTGTACGCACCCATGTGTCATCAGGACACGGATCGTTCGTGGCGGGTGTGCGGCCGGCCGGTTTCGGTCTGCCATCGCTGCTCGGGCATCTATGCCGCATTCACCACGGTGCTGCTTGTGCTCCCCATAGCGGCCGGACGCCTGATCCGCCGACTGCGGATGCGGAAATACACACTCGCCGTCTTTCTTCTTCCGGTGCTGCTCGATTATTTTCTCGATGTTGCGGGTCTGCTAGCAAATTCGCCCGTCTCGCGCACGGCCACCGGAGCCCTGGCGGGAATCGGACTCGCGCTGTTTGTTGCGATAGGTACGGCGGAACTCGAAGACGAACGCCGGACGCGTTTCACACTTTCATCCTAAGGAGTCTCACACATGAACGACGGCTTCGTCCAACCAGCCCCTTCGAAAATGGTCCCCATACTCGTGGGAGCGGGGGTCATGACCGCCACGGTGGTTATCCCGGTGTTCAACCTCGTGAACTGCCTCTGCTGCGCCGGCCTGATGGGTGGAGCGGTGGTCGGAGTGTGGATGCACAAAAAGAACTATCCGCCCGACATGCCTTACACCGTCGGCAACGGAACCATCGTCGGACTGCTCGCCGGCCTCGTGGCCGCGCCGGTCACGGCCATTCTGCAGACACTGCAGATGGGACTGTTTACCTCGGACTTTGCGATGACCTATGAATCGCAGATGGAAGAAGCCATACGCAGCATGGAAGTCTCGGGTCAGGATCCCGCTACCGCCGAGCAGGTGCGCCAGCTCATGGAATCGCTCGGATCCTCGCCCGCATTTTTCTTCGCCATGATCTTCGTGTTTTCGCTCCTCGTGTTTGCCGCGTTCGGCGCACTGGGCGGACTCATCGGCGGCAACATCTTCAAGACACGTATCGTGCAGGTTCCGCCACAGACGCCGGGGACGATGTCCTGATGTACTCCGCGTTCCTCCGCCGCATCGGCGCGGCATCCCGTGTCACACTGTTCCTCGCGGTTGTTTTTTCGAATCCGCTTCACGCGCAATTGACTCCCGTGGCGGGCCGGCCGCTCGACGTGCAGTACCGGCCCGCGACCGGACATCCGTTCGCATCCGCCGAACGGCTCGACCTCGTCTACGTCTTCAACTACTGGGGCACGCGCTACGGCACACGGCTCGCTCTCTATGAAAACGTGCTGCGGCCCGACACCTCGCAGGTGCGTCGCGTCGCCATGACCCGCGACGGCGCGGCGTGGACGGCTCGCATCGACATCCCGGCAAAGGCCGCGTTGCTCTCGTACTTCGTGACCGACGGGAACATCCGCGACGACAACAACGAGCGGACCTACTGCGCATACGTGTACGGTGACGACGGCAAGCCCGTGCGCAACGCGCGTTTCTTCATGACCTCGTGCCTCGGCCTCACGCGCGGATCGCTCGACCGGCGCCTGCGCGAGGCGGAAGACGAGATCATCGCGTATCCGGAAAACTTCAAGGCCTATCCGCTCTTTTTCTCGCTCCTCTTCGAGCGGGAAAAGGGTGATGAACGCGTCAGGAAAAAAATTGTCGAACGGCTCGGCAAACTCGAGGCGCAGTACGCCGATTCATCGGACTTCAACAATCTCGCGGCGCGGACCTACTTCTACACGCTTCGCGACATTGAAACGGCACAGATGTACAAGGAGAAAGTGCCCGTCACGAACCAATGGCCCGACGTGCTGCTGATCTACGATCGCAACAGGCAGAACGAGGAAATGCGGCGAATGCAGGAGGAGCGGCGACGTGTACGCGCCGCACTGGTCGGAACCGACGTGCCCGAAATCGCGTACCTCGATACCGCGTCGGTGAAGAAGTCGTTCCGCGACGAGAAGGGCAGGATGCTGCTTATCGTATTCTGGGCGAACACATCCTCCCAATCGATGAAGGCGCTCGGCGAGGCCGCATCGCTGCGCGACAGAATCGCGTCGCCGGATTTCGATGTGATCGGCATCAATGTGGATTTTGAATTGCTTGCGGCGAAGAAGGCGGCGTTGGCGTTGAACATTCCTGTGCGCCACGGTTTCAAGCAGGGCGCGATACTGGAGGAGTTCGGTGTCGATGGAATTCCGCAGGGGTATCTCGTGGATGCCGCCGGCGTAGTGCGCGCCGTGTACGACGGCATGAAGCCCGAGCATATGACCAATATCGAGGAACGTGTGCGCGAGTGGCTGAAGGAGCGATGAATATGACACAGATTCCCCGCACCGTGCTCGATATCTCGGTGCCGCTCGATGCCCGCACGCTTGTGTATCCCGGTGATCCGCCCTTCCGCCGTGAGATCGTCGCGTCGATACGCGGCGGCGACAGTTACAATCTCTCGGCGGTGTCAATGAGCGCGCATCTCGGCACACACATCGACGCACCATTCCATTTCCTCGAGCGCGGCGCCACCCTCGATGCCATCGATCCCGCGCGATGGGTGTCGGACGCCGTCGTGGTCGACACCGGCGATGCCCGCGCAATCACCGCCGATCACGCGCGCGCGGCCGCCCCGCGTCCCGGACTCTCCGTTCTTTTCCGCACGCGCAATTCGGTGCTTCTCGGCGAGCGCATTTTTGTGGATGATTTCTGTGCCTTGACGCTCGATGCCGCGCGCCTGCTGGCCGAGGCGGGTGTCAACGCCGTAGGCATCGACTATCTGTCGGTCGAGTCGTACGCCGACCCCGCGTATCCCGTGCACGGCGTGCTGCTTGGTGCGGGGGTATTGATTGCAGAAAATCTTGATCTCCGCCTGGCCGAGCCGGGCGAGTACACGCTGGTGCTCGCGCCGCTGCGTATCGCGGGTGCCGACGGCGCCCCGGCGCGCGCTTTGTTGCTCCGCTGACGCGCCATGCGCACCAGCGCCCTCTTCCGTATATTTGTGTGATGCCGCGCCCGCGGCTGCTTTCACGATCCGCTCCCCCCATTCATCCTTGAGGTGTGTTTGATGCCTGGCTTCTCGATTCGTATTGACGGGCGAGGACTCTTCGCCGCGGCACTTGTCGCCACGGCGCTGTTCGCTCTGCTCCCGTACCAGCACCTGTCCGCACAAAACGCGGGCGCCGTGTTTTCGGCGCGTGATCTGTTTCCAATAGTGTCGACCTCCAGTCACGGAACCCAGGCGCCAGCGGGCACCGACATCGTGGTGCTCGAGGCGCGCGCCTCGTCGCTGGCCGCGGTGCGTCAGGCCCGCGCGCTGCGATTGACGGACTTCCCCTTGCCGGGCGGCGCCACCGCCGAGCTTGCGCTCGAGTCCTTCTCCATCTTCGACGAGAAGAGTGTGGTGTATGCAATGGGTCCCGACGGTCCGATCCGCCGTCCCATCCCCGATATCACGCTGTACCGCGGCCGTGTCGCGGGCGAGCTGGGATCGTGGGTGTACCTCGCCATCGAGCCCAACGGCATGAGCGGCACCATCATCACCGGAGGCAAGAGCCACACCGTGTTCACCGCCCTCAATCAGTCCCTCGCGCCGGGCGCGCCCGCGCGTGTGACCGTCGCCGAGACGAGTGATGAATCCTCGACCTACGGGTGCGGCGTGAACGACAACGACGAATTCGAACAGCTCGGATCGGCACTGCCCCCCGCGCCCAAAAGGGCGGTGGCCGGCCGCGATACGCTGCTCGCGCAGATCGCGATCGACGCCGACTACGAATCCTTTCAGCACTACAAGGGTGTCGCGAACACCGAAAATTATATCGTGGCGCGCATGGGCGAAAGCTCCGCCATCTACGAGCGCGATCTCGACATCGTGCTGCGCATCCCCTTCCTGCGTGTCTGGACGGTGAAGGATCCTTTCCCCGGAACATCGGACCGCGAACTCCTGAATGTTTTCACCACCTACTGGCGCGACAAGATGGACACGGTGGCGCGCACGCTTGCCGTCATGATCTCGCGCAAACCCATCTCGGCCGGCGGCGTGTCGCAGGGTCTCGCATGGCTGCATGTGCTCTGCAGCACCGAACGCGGTACGGCCTTCGTGAAGTTCTCGGCCATGGACAATTTTATCAGCGGCCACGTGGGCGTGCTTGCGCATGAGATCGGACACAACTTCGGATCGCCTCACACGCACTCCTGTACGTGGAATCCGCCGGTCGACTCGTGTTACACCGCCGAGCCGATCGGCAACCGCGCCCCGTGTTTCACGGCGGGCGAGATTCACCTGCTTCTGGGCGGCGGCGAGCTGATGAGCTACTGCCACATGCGTTATGGCGGCGCGAACAAACACAACATCTATCGCGATCGCGTGGGATCGGCCGTGCGCGGCTGGGCCGAGGCCGCCCCGTGTATGGAGGCCACCGCATCCATCCGCATGTTGAAACTGACGGGCCCCGCTGGCGGCAACGCCCTCTGCACGGGCGATTCGCTGGTGGTGACCTGGGACGCCACGGGCACCAACGACTTCAATATCGAGCTGTCGCGCAACGACGGTGCCACGTACGACACCGTGCTCGCCGCCGCAGTACCGCGCACCGTGCGCCGCTGGGTGTGGTACATCCCCGGCGGCTTTGTCACCGGAACGGGATTCCGCATCCGCGTGAAAGACGTGAAGAACGAGACGCTGGTGGATCAGATGACGGCAAGTGTCGAGATCAAACGCGGACCAACGATTGTGAACCAGGTGACCTGGCGCAACGTGTGCGAGGGTGAAGGTGTGTCGTTCGACGTCACCGCGGCGGGCAGCGGCACGCTGCGCTACCAGTGGCGGAAAAACGGTCAGGACATCCCCGGTGAAACACAGCCGGGAATAACGCTGCAGAACATGCGCGCGTCCGACGACAGCAGTCTCTTCACCTGCGTGGTGTACGGCGACTGCGGATCGGTCGAATCGCGTCCGGCGCTGCTCCGTGTTCTTACCCTCCCCATCATCACGCGGCAGCCGTGGGCAGACACGGTGTGTGTGGGCGGCCGCGCGGTGATCCGCATCGAAGTGAAAGGCACCGATCTCACGTACAAATGGTGGGAACTGCCGGGCGGAAAAATCTACGACGTGAACAAGCCCGAATTTGTCATCGACAACATCACCGATCCCAAATCGTACCGCTGCGAAATCAGCAGCCCCTGTTCGGCGGTGCCGAAAGTGTACTCCTCGTACTGCATGCCGGTCGTTGTGCAGCCGGGCGTCACCGTCATCGCGCCGAAGCAGGGCGAGGTCCTCACGGCAGGCAGCAGTTACGACACACAGTGGCGCGCCTTCTGCAGCAACGACGTTGTGGTGGAAGTGTCGCTCGACAACGGGGCCACATGGACCGAACTGTCGCTGAGCACGCCCGCATCCAACAAACGCTACACATGGCAGGTGCCCGAGACCGAAACAACCACAGGCAAATTCCGCGTCACCGATGCGGCCAATGGGACATATACCGGCCTCTCCGGTACCTTCACCATCCGCAAACGGCCGAAGAGCGCCTTCTCTTCGACAGAAGTCAACTTCGGACTTGTGGGCACAGGAACAACGGCCACGAAGGACATCACGCTCACAAACGCGGGTCTCGGCATCATGACCTTGCAGTCGGTTACATTGTACGGATCGCCTGAAGTGACCGTGAATGCCGGGACTTTGCCCATTACCATACAGGCCGGTGGCACGAACACCCTGTCATTTGCATGGACTCCGAAGGATGTCGGACCCCTCACGGGATACGCCGTCGTGGCGCATAACGGCACTCCCGCGCGCGACACGCTGCCCTTTGTCGGCGATGCGTTTTTTGTGACATCGACGAAGCCGCTTTCATCCCCCGACGGACTTGCGCTGTCGGCGGCCTTCCCGAATCCCGTTTCGCACAGCCACCCGCGCGTTGTCTTTGCCTTCGATCTTCCCGAGGCGCGCAGCGTGAAGCTGGCCGTGTATTCGCTGCTCGGCACGGAAATCCGGACCATCGTATCCGATTATCGCGCGGCGGGTCGTCACGAAACGTCGTTCGACGCGTCGACACTGGTACCGGGAACGTACTTCGTCCGGCTCACATCCGGCGCCGATACTCGCACACGCGTGCTGCATGTGTTGAAATAGTCCGGGTCGCAGGTATTCGCAAAAAAGGGGATCCGGCTGGATCCCCTTTTTTCGTGTGAGACAGGTGCTCAGTGCCGGACGCTGATCCGATGCACGCTGCGGCCCGATGCCGTTTCCAGAGTGAGCAGATACATTCCCGCGGGGAGCGTTGAGACGTTCAAACGTTCGGTCGCAAGGCCGCCATCGAGCCTGCGCGGCGGCACGGCTGCGGCGGTGCGTCCGAGTGCGTCGTAGAGGGTGAGAGTCATGGGCTGCTCGTCGGGTGTTGCCGCGGTGATTGTCAGCAGGTCACTGGCCGGATTCGGATACGCGGCGAGGTATGGCATCGCACGCCCGGAACCCACGGCGGCACAAACCGTGTGCGAGGTGCTTGTGCTCCCGTCGGTGTCCACCTGTCGCAGGCGGTAGAGGTACACATCAGGGATGGGGGCAGGATCGGTGAACGTGTACGTTTGTGCAGTGGTACTGCTTCCGGCGCCCGTCACAAAGCCGATCGGGAGAAAGACGCCGTCGGCGATCCGGGCCCGTTCCACATGGAAGCCCGCGTTGTTACTCTCGTTTTCCGTCTTCCATGACAAGCGCACATCACGGCCGTCGGGCTCGGCGCGGAACGCCGCCAGCGTCACAGGCACGGGCGCGTTGAGACGCGCCAGGTGCATGATCGAGGCGGTCGCGAGGCGTGCGGCCTCACGGAAGAAATTCTGATGTTTCGCCGCCGAAAGATTGGCCCATGAATCGTTCGCCGTGTGGTAATACGCGTTGAAGTCCGGCCCGTATTCCTCGATGAACAGCACAGCGGAACGGTTTATTGACCAGAAGCGCGAGTGATCGCTCGCGCCGATGCCGGGATTCACCACGCTCGGAATCACCCCGGTCAGGTATGTCGTGTCGACGAAGGTGATATAGTCGGCGAGGTCGGCCGAGTATGCGCCGCCCGCATTCGGGGTCGTGTGGATCTGCATCACACGGTTGCTGTTGTTGTCCCACATGATCATGTCGCAATTGATCACCGCGCGCATCGAGTCGCCCGCATGTGCCGTGGTGTATTCGCGCGCGCCGAGCAGGCCCTGCTCCTCGCCGCCGAACGCCACAAACTTGATCGTATACTCGAAATTGAAGGATCGAAGGACGCGCGCCAGTTCCATGACGGCGGCCGTGCCGCTGCCGTTGTCGTCCGCGCCCGGACAGTTCTGATTCGCCGAATCGAAATGCCCGCAGATCATCACGTACTCCGCCCGTTTTCCCGGCAACGTGCCCACCACGTTGATTTTCGAGTAGGGCGCCACGTTGTTCTCGAGCACGGGATTGAGGCCGTAGCGGTGGAACACGTTGTAGATGTGCTGTGCGGCGTTGCGGAACTGTGTCGATCCGTTCGCCGCGTAGCGATGCGGAATCGTGACAGACGATCCGTTGATGGTTACGGGCAACACCCCCGAAAGCTGCTTCACCCATTTCTGCAGCGAGTCGAGCGACACTGAGGCCGACGTGCTGCCGTTGATCGTGCTGTCGACAACGGCGTCGTACGTCACCACGCCGAAGTGGTTCTGCGCGTGAAGGATCGGCGCGGCGACGGCACATACGGCGGCGCAGATGCCGATAACGGATTTTCGGATGCGATTCATCGATGTCTCTCGAAGTGCGGGGCGTATTGTCGCGAGGAATATCGCTGGCAGTATATCACTGTCCCGGCACGAATTCAACGGCGATTCCGCGGGGGTGTGCACATTCTTCCTCGACCGACCGACGTCGCGCTGAATGGATCACGGTGTAGCGGCGACGATACACACTCTGTCAGCCGTCCGTCCTGTTCGAGCCGGACAAGGTAGGGACCTGCAGCAAGCTGTGATGTATCCCATCGGATCGTCCGCTCATCCGTATGCATTATTCCTTCGTGCAGCACGGCGATGCGGCGGCCCAGAGCGTTCCAGACTGTGAGCGATGTGTGTTTCCCCGCGGACGCGGTGAAGCGCAGCAGCGCGTCGCCTGACATTGGATGTGGCGCGGGGAGATCGATGTGCAGTGAGGCCGGAGAAGGGAGGTGGTCCGTTGCCGCGGGACCCGGAATGCTGCTGGTATAGACGCTGCTTCCCTGTGTACCGACGAACAGGCGCGGATTGTCCGGCAGGCCGAGCGCAAGCTCGATGACACGCCGATTCACGAGCCCGTCATTCCGTGCGGTCCATCCTGAGCCCGGCGTGTGGTGATACACGCCGTCACCCCATACCGCGGCGTAGACGTCGTTGTTGTATCCCGCGATGAGATGGGTGATTTGCAGGGTGTTCAATCCGTCGTTCACGGGCAGCCAGATGTCCCCCGACGCGTTGTATTCAAACACACCATGCCTACGGGTCCCTGCGAACATCGATGCGCCAGTGAAACAGAGCGCGGTCACGTCGGTCGTATCCAGACCAGTGCCGAAATTGCGCCAGGTTGCCGCTCCGGCTTCGAGGATACGCACGCTGTTCCCGTGGATCTCCCCGTCGATGCCGGCGAGTATGGCACCGTCCGCTCTCTGCACAAATGCAGCCGGATATTCCGTCGACAGCAGCGTGTCGGTGGTGGTCCAGGTCACGCCGTCGTCGGTGGAGACGAGCATGTATCCGGAGATGCCGGAAAAGATTCTTCCGTCCGTCGCTTGGAAGAACCCCGATGGTGCGAGTACGTCCTGCACAAATGAGAACGACGTCCAGGAATTCGTGCCGCGCAGAATGCCGTATGCCGTGGCAACGAGCAGCGTGCCCGTGTGTGTGACAAGCAGGTCGTGGATGTATGCGGATGTGACGTTGGAGACTGCTTCGAGACGCGACCACGATCGACCGTTGTTGACGGAGCTGAACACCCAGCCGTTGTTTGATCCGGCCAGCAGTGTTCCGTCTCCGCGCATCGACAACGCACTGATGCGCGCGCCATGGAGTCCGTCGTTGGCACGTGTCCACGGACCCGCCGTGCCGCCTGTCCATATCCCCTCGAGGTCGCTGAAGCCGACGAAGTCGCCTCGTCCCGCCACCGCCAGCGCCCTGAAGGTCTCGCCGCGCACGCCGGTATGCAGACGGCGGAAGACGACACCGCCGTCGTCGGAGTAAAAGACAGCTTCGTCCGATGTTATCAACACTGTGCCGCTGTCGTCGGCTGCGATGGCGCGGATGTGTTTCGGGCCGTCGGTCGTGTCGATGCGCGACCAGCTCGCGCCGTTATTGGTGCTGACGTGGGCGCCGCCGAAAGTCAGACCCACAAACAGCAGGCCGCCCGTGGCGCGCGCGATGCCGCACGGTGCGTTTGTATGCGCCAGGCCGTCGTTGCGCGGCGTCCACTGCATCCCGTCGTTGCTGCTCGTGTACACACCCATCGATGTGGCCGCCCACAGGCGTCCCGTTATGTCCTGCATGAACTGCGCGCGGAACTCCATGGGATATGGATCGGGCGGGAAGCCCGCGCCCGTGGTTTTCCAGCGGGTGTCGCCCGCCGCGAGTGCCTGCATCCAGCTTTGCCGCACGAGCGCGAGCACGGTGCCGGCCCGTGTGGCGAACAGCGCGTTCACGCGTCCTTCCGACAGTTCATCCCCTGCCTTTGTCCATTCCTTCGTTGCCGCGGAGTAACGGAATACTCCCGAGTCCTGTGTGCCCGCATACCACACTCCCGAACCCGCCGGCGTGAGAGCTGTGACATTCAGATCCGTAAGCCCCGTGACCTGAAGCTTCCAATCACCGGTTCCTTCCCGGAAAAAGACGCCGCCGCTGATCGGTGCAGCCGCACTCGATCCATCCGATGGGTGTGTGCACAGCAGACCGGGCAGGCCTACATCAGGCCCTCCCGCGGGCTCCCACACGTGCCACTGTGCATGCAGAGACGTGTATGTCGCCACAGCCAGGACGGCAATGCGGATGCAGCAGCGGAAGGCGGGGAGAAGGGTGGTGGGCATGCGGAAACTCCTGTGTAAAAAACAAATTACACAAAAACAGAGTGGTTTATGCGTGGAAGGTAGGGATATGCCCTGCCCCGGTCAAGCAGTCGCGGAGGTGCGGGCAATAACGGCGGCGCCGATACGAAGCAGGGGCTTCGCATCGGCGCCGGGCGTCATGTGATGTCATTCTTGGAATGGAGTGTCGAGATCGTCGGTGCACACAAGGCGATCCCTTGTGTTATTCCACGATGCAGGATCTGTCCACCACTGTTCCATTCTGCTCAAGTCGTATTACATATGATCCACGGTCGAGCTGTGATGTGTTCCAGCGTACAGTGTGGATATCCGCGGTCATTACACCCTCGTACAAAACCATGACCAAGCGGCCGAGCTGATCCCAGATTGTGAGTCGCGCGGGTGAGCCCGTCCGCCCAGTGAAGGACAGCAGTGTTGTGCCTCGGGCCGGATGCGGGAGCGGAGCTCCTATACGCATTATTGCTGGGACGAGCGCTTGACCGGTGGATGCCGGCCGGGGTACTTCAGCTGCGAACACGCTGTTGCCCTGTGTACCCGCGTAGAGCCAATATTTCCCCTGCGCCATGCCAAGTGTCATTGCGGTTATCGCGAGATTCGGGAGACCTGTATTTACCGGATCCCACACAGGATTTGCCGCACGCGGCAGGATGCGGCCCACTCCGCCTCCCCAAGTAGCGGCGTAGAGTTCGCCGCTGTTGCCTGCAACAAGATCGTTGATGAACAGATTCGGTATTCCTGTTCCAAGTGAGCGCCAGGCGTTCTGAACGGTGTCGTAGATAAAAACCCCACGCCCCCATGTACCTGCACATGCTACACCATCGAGGACACACAGGGCTGACACTGTTGTGGTGTCGAGTCCTGAACCGAACTGCGACCATAGGCCGGTTGTCCGATCGCGGCGGCGCACTCCGCGCCCGTAAGGCGAAGCGCTGATACCGGCGAGTACATCACCATTTCGCAACTCGGCGAAACACAGTCCGTAACCGCCCGACAAAAGTGTATCGATGGTCGTCCATGTGAGGCCCGTGTCGGGAGACATACGCAGCGCCTTGTCGGTACCGCAGTACACCTTTCCATCACTCGCAAGCAGCAACGCCGACGCCGAGCCGCGCATGACGCGGGACCATGCTGTGTATGGAGGACGACCGCGGTAGACACCCCCGGATCCTGCAAGGAGTACCGTGCCCGACGTCGCCACCAAAATGTCGTCTATGGTGTTCGAGGTAATCATTTGCAGGTCTGAGAACCGCTCCCACGAGCTATGCAAGGACATTGAAAACAGCCATCCGTAATTCGAGCCGATCCATATCCGGTCGGACGATGGATCTTTGCGCAGCGCGTAGATGCGTGCCCCGATAAATCCATCCGCATTTCGTGTCCATGACCCTGCAACACCGCCCTGCCACAGTCCGTCGACATCGCTCCATCCCATGAAGTTCCGCCCGCTGAGCGCCTCGATGTGCAGATACACTCCCCAAAGCGCGCTAGTACTGAGACGGGTGAATTGTGCTCCATTATCGCTCGAGACGAACAGTCCCTGTGTGGACGCAACGAGAGCATCGCCGCTACCATTGGCTGCAACGGCGCGGATGTTCTTCGGGCCGTTGCCCGCACTGTCGATCAGCACCCACGTTGCGCCGTCATCGGTGCTGCGATACGCTCCGCTTGCCCACGAGCCCACAATAAGCGCCCCGGATGCGGTGACTGTGATTCCGTAATCAGTTTGTGCTGTTCCAAGACCCGTGCTGCGGTTCTCCCACGAATTGCCCTCGTTCGTGCTCATGAATACTCCGCTCGAAGTGCCCGCCCACAGCCGCGAACCGGACGTTGCGAAGCGGGCATTCACACGGCTTGGGAATCCCGTACCCTGTTTTCTCCACGTCGTCGAGCCCGTGGGAAGGGCAAAGAGTCCGGAATCCTGCGTCAGTGCAACGATGGTCCCTGCCTTAGTCGCACCGATGGAGTTGATGCGGCCGGCCGGAAGTCCCTCAGCAACGCGTGTCCAAGGACCGGCGGTGCCGATGGAACGGAATACACCGGAAGTACTGGTGGACGCGTACCATGTACCCTTGCTTTCCACCAGTCCATTGACGTACAGATCCGTCAATCCCTCGTTGTGTACCGACCATGCGGCACTGCCGCTTTTGAATAACACACCGCCACCGAACGGTGCAGCCGCAATAACGGAACCCGCTTCATCGACCGCCAATGCTGAGGGAGCGCCGAGTTCCGGGACACCCGCGCTCGTCCATTGTAATGGTTGTGCGCAGAGTGCAGAAGTTGTGATGAGTAGAACTACTGCCAGTGATGTGGCGTGCGAAACGTGGCGAACAATACTGTGCATGACATGCTTCCCAAAAGTGATGTGACGTGCGGGCAGAAAGAGTATGAGGTTTTTTCCAATTGTGCCTGCGTACCGTGTACACTCTGGCTCCTACTGGCTCAACCGAAGCAGGCAGAATGCGGTCGACGTGTTCTCCGTGCAGCCGCGTGTCAACGTCGCATGATACAGGTGCGATGCACCATCGAGCCGGTTTGTACGTGTAGCACGTAAATTCCGGCTGCAAGCGTGGCTGCATCGCAGTGCAGGATAGTGGTGCCTGCGCCGGCCTCGAGATCCGCTATGCGTGTTATCAAACGGCCCAATGCGTCATGCAGCGTTACCCGCACATGTGATGCGGAACGTAATGTCACCGGAATGTGAATCCGTCCGTCGGCCGGCTGCGGGTACGGCGTGCCGAGAAGACATTCCCGGGCCGCACCGACCTGGTTTTCGATGGCTGTGGCAGGGCCGGTCACGACGTATCCGATGACACCGGAGACGGTCGATTTACCCGCATCGGTGGAATCGAAGGTGACCGTCGCGCCTGTCATGCTGCTCGTCACAAAGTTGTACCTGTACGATCGGAGGAGTGAAGAGCCGACGGGAGTAGTGGACTTTGTGATAGTTTCGGTGAGGAGTCGCAGCGCGGGATAATCGCCGGAAGGGAGGCGGAGCGTGCCGAATGCGTCGCAGGTCCACGTGTACGAGGTCTGAATCGTGACGTTGGGAACGGGTGATGTCGGATCGGCCTGATACACCCACGTCGTGCCGCGTGTGCAGGGGAATTTCATCTGCACGGCGGGCGGTGTGTAGCGATACAGCGGCGTTGCGTCACTGTATCCGAGACCGTGCAGAAGATATTCGTTCTGGGTCACCTGTTGATATTGGTACATGGTGACTGCCTGGCCGGGCATGGTGAGCCGGTACACGAGATTTGCCGCAGGGAAATCGCCCGCGTGCGGAGCGGTGGCGGGTTGGATCAATTCACCATCGCTCTGTTTCTGAAATGTGAAGGTGCGGAAGTCCCACACCTGTGCCGTGCTCGATGCGCTGCCCACGCTTACCTGGACTTTTGATGTCGGCACGGTGGTGTATCCCGTGCCCGTTTTGCCGACAGACATGGAAGTAAGAAATCCGTCGCGTGTGATGGTGATCTGCGATAATCCCGTGACGGAACCGAGAGCGAGACACGCGGTCAAGAAACAACAGAACCGAATTGTGCGCATGATGTCTCCCGAATTACAAATGAAGGGATGGATTTAATTCGTCAAAAGAAAGGAAGTGGATGAGGAAGAGGAGGCGCTTTCGAGCCGCAGCAGATACATGCCCGGCGCAAGTCCGCGCAGATCGAGTCTGGTTGAATATGATCCGGCCTGTGGCGCGTCGATTTGCCGCGTGTACACAGGCACGCCGAGTGCCGTCCACACGGTGAGTCGCACGGGCCCTGCCTCGGCAAGTGTCCATGCGACGGATGCAGCGTCCCGGGCGGGTAGCGGCGACACTCCCGTGATGCGCAGCCCGCTGATGACAGATCCGAGGTGTGCTTCAGTATACGCGGCGATCTCTTCCGTCCCGTCGCTGTCGATGACGCGCAGCCGATAGCGGAGCCGCCCGTGGGGCGCGGCTACTTCCCGAGTTTCGTATATGCCGGACCCTCGCGCCGCACGTGTGTCGATCGTGCGCCAGTCCGCTGAACCCGCCTTGACAGCAAGACGCTCGATTCTATAAGCCGTGACATTGCGCTCGTCTAAAACACGCCATCGCAGCGTGACATCGGCATTATCGACGGTGGCCCAGAACGATTCAACGGTTGCCGGCACGATCGCGGTGCTTCGGTACAGACCATACCCTGTGACTCCCGCAAGCACGAATCCCGCCGAATCGCGCGCCATCGTGCGTACGAATCCGTGAGCATCGGGGATAGGTAGCAAATTCCAGGTCGCCCCGTTGTCGCCGGTCCAATACACACGCCCGCTGTCGGTGCCGCAGTACACGATTCCGCTGCGCCTGTCCGCGACGAGTGTGTTGATGTTTATCGGACCCGCACTGTCGCCTGCCGCGTGCCAGGACTCCCCGCCGTTTGAGCTTCGGAACGGGGTCGTCGCGCTTCCAGCCCACACCGATCCATCCTTGCCGAAGCTGATACACATGTAGTAAAATCCGGTCAGCCCGCTGTCCTTCGCCATCCAGGTGAAACCATCGTCGAGCGATCGGTAGATGTGATCGTTCGTCGCCGCAAAAAGCGCCCCCGTGGCCGGATGTCTGCCGAGACTGTGCGCGTTCATGAAGGATGTGAGCACTGTGCTTGCCTTCGTCCATGTCTCGCCGGCATCCGGTGAACGGTAGACGCCCGAATCGTTCACGGCAAGGACCACGGAGCCGTGCGTCGCCACCACGGTGATGATGGCTTTGTTCGTAATGCCGGCATCTTTCCGGACCCACGTGAGACCGCCGTCGAGCGAGCGATACAAGCCCGTGCCGGTTGCGGCATAGAGGCGCCCTGTGCTGTCGCAACTCAATGCGCGTACAAGTTCGAACCAGGGCAATCCCAGCGACTGATGCTGCCAGTGCGAGCCGTTGTCGCTCGAAAGGTAGACGCCGTAGGACTGCGTCGATGCCACGAGCATGCCGGAAGGAAGCGTCAGCAGCGCGGTGAGTGTTTCCGCCGTAAAGCCGCTGTCGTTGCGGAGCCAGGTGTTGCCGCCGTCACTGCTGGTGTACACCCCGTCGCAATTGGTGGCCGCATGCAGGACGCCGCTCCGGCCGCGGCTGATGGTGCTGTAACCACAGCCCGGCGACGTGACAGGCGTCCACGTCAGGCCGTGGTCCCGCGATTCGTAGATGAGACTGTCGGTGCCCGCGAGTACGCGATTGGCGGATGCCGGGAAAACAGCGAACGCATGCACGCCGGGATGGAGGCCACTGTTCGACTGCACCCAGGTGCTGCCGTTGTTCGAGGACCGGTAGATGCCGCGGTACCATGTCGCAACGTACAGTACGCCGCTTGAATCTGCTGCGATCTCCTCGACGGTTGTCGACACGTTGAAAATGCGTGTCCATGATCCGCCGACATTGGCGGTTCTCCATACGCCCTCATAGTAGAACGACGCGAGAATGTCGCCTCCCGGTGTTTCGTGCAGGGCCTGAGTCCACGCCCGGGCGAGATTGGCGTCGGTCCAGTGCAAACCGCCGTCGTGTGACCGGAGCACCCGTTCACTCGTTCCGGCAAATACCACACCGCTGCTGTGTGTCAGAAGCGCGGTCACGTAGAGTGTATCGAGTGGTTCCGGCGGACGCTGCCACGTCCGCGCGGTGTCGTATGAAACAAACACTCCCCGGCTCGTAGCGGCGAGCAGAGGATTCGTGCCGGTGAACGCATAGATGAAGTGCACGTCGAGCCCCGCATTGCTGCGTGTCCACACGGTGCTCGTGTCGTGTTTTCGATACACCCCGCCTTCGGTGGCGGCGAGGAGCCATGATCCCGCCTGATGCAGATTCATCACGGCGCCGCCGGTGGGGCCGTCGAGCGCCTGCCAGCTCTGGCCGGACGCGGGATGACCACATACCGCCGAAAGCATGATGACGAAAAGGATGGCACGCGCGCGTGTGCGCGGGAAACAAACGATTGGATGTCCCATGGCAGAATTGGTCGAGGTGCGGAGCGGAATAAGGTGGGATGAAGGCGCGGAGCCGGAGTGTGCTCCGCGCTGGGGAGCTGCTTCACCGATGTATGACACGTAATGCGCGTGATGTTGATCCGCGGGCTGTTGTGGCAACGATGTGATACAATCCGGGAGGAAACGTGCCGGTGTCAAGACGATGCACCGAGCCCGCACCCATGTCGATGTTCCGGGGTTGCTGCATGCGGCGCCCCAGTGCGTTGTAAATGGAGAGTTGAATGGGAGTATCAGGTCCGATAATCCGAATATACGCGTAACCGTCCGCTGGATCGGGGTACGCGTCGAGCACGGTGGTCCGATCTGGCCGCGGTGCGCTGGTGGCCTCCGTGCCGCGTTTCCAGCGGTTGTACGCGGCGTTGAGTATCGGCGCGAATTCGGCGGCCGCCTTCTGGTGTCCGGCGGGTGAGGGATGGTTGTCCCACGCGCCCGCGCTCGCATCCCACGAGGGATAGGCGAGATAGGGGCTCGGTCCGAGGCGGTATTCGATGCGCCCGTTGATGAATCGATGATGGCTGCCCGAGACGGAATGAAGATCGTTGGTGCTGCTGTTCCCGCCGTTCGAAGTGAGCACGGCGGAGTAGTCGAAGACCGCGACATTGGTGCGCGGATACGTGGTGAGCAGGTATTCGACGAGCCACGCGTTGATCTTGCGCAGTTTCGGCATGGCCTCGTCGGCCGCACCCTCGAACGAGGGAGGTGTGGTGACGATCACAAACAGCTTGTCGGGACGTGTCCGGAAATACTCGAGCAGGTCGCGGTACAGTCCCTTGATGTTCTCGACGGTGTACATCGTGCCGTCCTCCTCCGCGGTGCCGTGTCCGCGCAGCGGATTTGCAAGACCCGCCGCCAGCGGCGCATCATTCTCGTCGCCATATATCGTCTGCGCGCTCACGAAACATGACTTGAAGACAATCACCGTGTTTTCCCCGCCGGGATCAGTCACCGATTCGGAATCACGCCAGTCGGCCGACAGCGTGGTGTTTGTGTACAATGACGCGAGATATGTGTCGCGATGAGGACCGAGAAACCAGTTGTACCAGTGTCCGATGTCGGTATGGGATCCGACATTGGCGCCATCATTGACATCCGTATCGGGTGGACCCCAATCATAATCGGTGTCGCTGACGTAGTAGCGGCGAGCACGCAGCGTGCCGAGCAGCTTGCCCTCGTCGGGATTCAGCCATGCCCAACCGACTGAATGGTGGACAAAGACGAGACGCACCGGCGACACCGGAGATGTTGTGTCGACCTGCGCCTCCATTTCCAACGCAGGCAGCAAAACGTTTACAGCGCACAACATTGCGCGCACAACGCATCGACAGCGAAGCGGTGTAACCATCGTGGTTCTCCTGCGTGCGCCGTCAACACGGGCCGTAGCCCGGAACCGGCCGCTCGCTCATCTGTGTAAGAACCGAAAGTCGAAGCGGAAAACTACCGAAGAATATTATCGGGTTCAATGACAATAATCAGCGCCGAATTGTAACCGGCCGCACCTCTCGACGCCCCTCCGCGGTCAAAACCAGGTGGTAGATACCGGCCGGTAATCCTGTACCGTCGAGTGTCAGCGCCGTCACACCGCGTGGATAACGACCCTCCCCGAGCTGCACCACAAGACGTCCCAGGAGGTCGTACAGCCGCAGTGACACGGCGGCCGCCCGCGGCAGCGTGAAACGCACCGTGCTGAGGTCCGAGAAGGGATTGGGATAATTCTCAACACGGATCGACTGCATGTCGTCGCGTACAGTGTGCGCCTGTGTTGATGTGCCGGTCGTGAATGTCCAGACCGCACTCCATGGCCCGGGCCCGATGCGATTATACGCGCTCACACGCCAGAAGTGGTTGCTCCCTCTCGGAAGGCCCGGCACTGCCACCATGTTTTCAGTGAGAACAGTATCGAGGACGATGTGTGTCGCGAAGCGCCCGTCGTTGTCGATCTGCAGACGGTACTGCGTCGCCGCGGGTAGCTTTTCCCAGACACACAGTGCCGGATTGGCTACATCCCGCGCTTTGTCGGGCGGGCTGTCCAAATAGACTCTCAACAGGTGTCTAAACGGCATGTGTTCCGTCCATGACCCGGAATCAACACCGTGCAGCGCGCGGACGCGCCAAGCAAACGCATACACAGTGTCGGGAAGGGCGGCGATGTGGAGCGCGGTGTCGGGCACGGTTTGACGCATCCAGATCTTTTGAGTGTCGATATCGTCCGACGCCACCTCGACCGTGTACTCCGTGGCATGTGGAAGCGACGTCCAGCGCAGATCCACTTCGCGTGTATCGACGTAGTCGTAGGAGGCCGGCGACAAAAGTTGCACAGCAGGAAGCGGACCCGTTCCTGTGGTAAACGTCCGCTCGGCGGACCATGGACCGGTGCCTGCGGGATTTTTTGCCGCAACCTTCCACCTGTATGTCGTCCATCCATACAGCTTTTGCGGGCGATACGACGTTTCGCGGTACACTCCGCGCACTGTATCCGAAACCAGTAACAGGGCAATCCGATAGGACGTGGCATTCGGAACAGGGCTCCAGGAGCAGACTGTGTCGAGCGCCACACCCTCCATTCCGTCCAACGGCCACAAACCTCGGACGGAGTCGGGCGCGGGGAGATGATAGACGCGGAACCACCGGGCTTCGGACCACGCGCCCCTGCGTACACCCCGAATCCCGCGAACGCGCCAGTACCGTACAGCGCTGAGCGGCAACGATCCGATGGTTAAGTGCGGAACTGTTGTCAGCGTGTCGTGTTCGACAGCGTCAAAACTCACCGTCCTCGAGATCTGGATCTGATACTGAACCGCGTTGTCGGCGGGCCACCAGGAATACTCGGGAGACGTGGACACAGCCGTGTCGCCTTGTGCTGGTGTGAGAAGAAGCGGAACACTCGGCACTGCCTCGTTTGTGGCGAACCACCGGGCAGCAGACCAGGTGCCCTCCGCCGTTGCGGAGTGCGAGCGGACGTGCCAATACAGGACGATGCCCGGCTGCAGTCCCGTAAAACGGATGGATGTGGATCGTGTCGTGGTGTCGCGTACAACATCCGAGAAATCCGCCGTGCGTGAGAGTTGAATGGAATATTTCGTTGCGCTCAGAACTCTCCACCAAACACAGGTGGGCGTTATGGTCGCCGCTGTGTCGGCATCGGCAGGTGCGATGAGTACTGGTGGCTCCGGGAGAAGTGTCCCCGCGGTATCGTGCGGCGTCGGCCAGCCGTCTGCTGTCCATACACCCATCGAGGTGGCTGCAAAAAGACGCCCCGAGCCGTCCGTGATTAGGGCGGATGCGGATTCCCAGGGGCGCGTGCGTAAATCCACCCCCCATGATTCCCCTGCATCTGTCGAATATCGTATGCCGACGCCCGGTGCGCTGTACACGACGGTACCGTTCTGCACGTTGAGCGCGCAGAGCAGTTCCGCGCCCGCGCGTGTGTCGATGCGTGCCCACGTTCGTCCATTGTTAAAGCTTCGATGAAGTCCGCTGGAACACAATGCGTACAGGAATCCGGAGGATGTGTCGTACGCGATACGGTACACCGCCCCTAAGGGTGCGGAATCGGTCCGTACCCATGTGATTCCGTCATCGTCGCTTCGCCACACGTTCGAATCGTCCGCAGCAAAGAACAGTGAACCGCGACCCGCCGCAAATGCGGTGAAGGGGGCTACAGGCGAGGTGGAATCCGTGACAAGTGTCCAGGTGATGCCGTCATTGTCCGAACGCATTATCCCGCGGAAAGTTCGCTGGGTACCGGACGCGGTGGAAAAAGCTCCTCCGAGTAGCACAAGTCCAGGTGCCTTCCCGGCAAGTGTGCACTGATCCGCCGATCGAACGCGCAGTGTAAGCGGTTCCCACTGCGCCCCGGCGTTGGTGGATCGGAAGCAGTATCCCGGCGCGCTGCCGGCTATCAGCGTGCCTGCGTGCGTGCGCAGCAGCGAGGTGAATCCGAAGTCCACCAGTCCTTCGTTCATCTCTTCCCACACGCCGGCTGCCCGAGTGCGGAAGAGTCCGGAGGCGCGCGTTGCGGCAAACAGACTTCCATCGGTGCCACTCACAACGGCGCGTGTGTCCGCAGCGCGGATTCCGGTCATGCGCTTCATCCACGAGATGCCCATGTTGTATGAGGCGTGTATGCCGAAAGGGGAGGCCTCGAACGCGGTGCCGAGATAAAAGACCATTCCCGACCTGGCATCACGATTGCGTAGTTCCGTGACGTGCCACGTATCCCCGCGATCCGAGGACCGGTATCGCACGCCGTTGCCTATGCCCTGAACGATGTACACCATTGCCCCCACGGTATCCACGTCGATGCGCAACACATCCGGAAATGACAGGCCGTTTGCGCAGGCGGACCACGATGCGCATCCGTCGCTGCTTCGATACAGGGCCCCGGTGCGTCTGACGTCGTTCTCCACGCTGCTCGGTATCCCCGCATATATGGTCCCTGACGCATCCACCGCCAGCGATCGTACACGCATGCCGTTGTCTCCCGGGAGCGCGCCCACCTCATGCCACTGAGCGCCCGAGTCCACCGACCGAAAGACTCCGGCCGAGGTCGCGGCATACACGATGTTGCCCTTCGCGTCAGCGGTCATTGCATGGACAGGGACGTCGGGGAGTCCACTGCCCGCGCGATGCCAGGTGCGGCCGGAATCGAGAGAGCGATACACGCCGCGCGACGCCGTCTCCGTTCCGTTCAGAGCAACGTACATGACCGTGTTGCACACAATAAATCCCTCAACGGCGCCTGCAGCGGTAAGCGTGTGAACTTTGGACCACTGCACACCAAGATTGGTAGATCGATAGACAATTCCGCCACGGGAGGAGGCAATGATGTGGTTGTAGCCGACCGCACATATTCGGGAGATCGGATCGATTCCCGAAGGAGTGGAGACGAAGTCCCAGTTCATACCGTCATTAATCGATCGGAAAATCCCGATGTCGGTTACCGCGTAGAGATTGCCTGATTTTCCCACGCACAGGTCGTGGATATACCCCCCTTCTGGTCCACCTGCTGTTTTCCATGCCTCCTGACCCGTCATCACGGGGGAGATATGAAAGAGAGCCGCCGCCATTGCCAGCACTGTTCCCATATGAAGCGCCGAGGGTAAACCTGCCGTATGCATCCTGTCTCCTTGCACGGGGAAACGCAACAACGATACAACCGTTCAAACTAAAGAAAATCGCCGCGTGAGTCAAAGGTGAAAATGACGGGAGCGACGCGCCTGCGCCACACAACAAAATCCGCTCGGAGACGGATTTGCCTCTGCGTGTCAGGTTTGCTACTTTCAGCGGGACACAAGCTGTTTCGCGCCTGACAGCACGTTTCACAGCATCCCACCCGCGTTTCATGCCCGCAATATCCGCGACTCGTCCCGACGCCACACACGAACGGAGCGAAACGCACGCATCATACACTTCCCCTACTAAGGTCCTATGGCTCCATTCCTGAACTACCTCAAGTCATCGATCCTGAGCAAGGTGGTGATGGCGTCCACCGGCGTGGTCCTGGTTCTCTTTCTCTTCGGACACATGCTCGGCAACACGCAGATGTACCTTGGCCAGGACAAGATGAACCATTACGCGGAGACCCTGCAGGGCCTCGGCGGCGCATTGTGGATCATCCGCGGCGTGCTCTTTCTGTGCCTGCTGCTTCATATCATCACCTCGATACGACTCAAGATCCTGAACATGAGCGCGCGTCCCGTCGCGTATCAGAAGAAGGAATGGGTGAAGGCGACGGTGTTCTCGCGCACGATGCTCTCATCAGGCGTGACGATCGCGCTGTTTGTGACCTACCACCTGATGCACTTCACGATCAAAAACACGAATCCCGCCTATGCCGCGCTCCGCGACAGTGTCGGGCGTATGGATGTGTACAGCATGGTGGTATTGGGCTACCAGAACATCGTGATTTCGCTCGTGTACATCGTGGCGATGGTTCTGCTCGGCTTCCATCTCAATCACGCCACGATGAGCGCGTTCCAGACGCTCGGCGTCAATCATCCGAAATACAACGGCATTATTCAGACCGGCAGCATCGCCCTTGCGGCGCTGATCGTGCTCGGCTTCATTTCCGTGCCGGCGGGCGTACTGCTCGGCATCATCGCGCCTGTCGCGGGAGGGATGTGACATGACACTCGACGCCAAAATTCCTTCCGGACCGCTCACGGAAAAATGGAACCGGCACCGCTTCGAAATGAAGCTGGTGAACCCCGCCAACAAGCGCAAGTTCAGCGTCATCGTCGTGGGTACGGGCCTCGCGGGCGCCTCCGCAG
The DNA here is from genome assembly GCA_016218045.1 of Ignavibacteriota bacterium. NCBI lineage: Bacteria > Pseudomonadati > Ignavibacteriota > Ignavibacteriota bacterium. The sequence goes on along the minus strand of JACRFB010000072.1, from coordinate 120,444 downwards.
CCGCATCCCTCGCCGAACTCGGCTATGTGGTGGACGCGTTCTGTTATCAGGACAGTCCGCGCCGCGCGCATTCCATCGCCGCGCAGGGCGGCATCAACGCCGCGAAGAACTACCCGAACGACGGCGACAGCGTGTACCGGCTCTTCTATGACACCATCAAGGGCGGTGACTACCGCGCACGCGAAGCCAACGTGCACCGCCTGGCCGAGGTGAGCAACGCGATCATCGACCAGTGCGTGGCGCAGGGCGTGCCCTTCGCGCGCGAGTACGGCGGATATCTCGACAACCGCTCCTTCGGCGGCGCGCAGGTGTCGCGCACCTTCTACGCGCGCGGCCAGACAGGGCAGCAGCTCCTCCTCGGCGCCTATTCGGCGATGATGCGCCAGGTGGGCCTCGGCGCGGTGAAGCTGCACGCGCGCACGGAACTCCTCGATCTTGTCATCATCGACGGACACTGCCGCGGCATCGTGACGCGCGATCTCACCACAGGAAAAATCGAATCGTGGGCTGCCGACGCGGTGATCCTCGCGACGGGCGGCTACGCGAATGTGTTCTTCCTCTCGACCAACGCGATCGCCTGCAACGTCACCGCCACCTATCGCGCGTTCAGGAAGGGCGCCGCGTTCGCAAATCCCTGCTACACGCAGATACACCCGACCTGCATTCCCGTCAGCGGCGACCATCAGTCGAAACTCACACTCATGTCGGAATCGCTCCGCAATGACGGCCGCATCTGGGTGCCGAAAAACAAGGGCGAGACACGCGGACCCAACGCCATTCCCGAAGCGGACCGCGACTATTACCTCGAGCGCATGTATCCGAGCTTCGGCAACCTGTCGCCGCGCGACATCTCATCACGCGCCGCAAAACGTGTGTGCGACGAGGGCCGCGGCGTGGGCACCTCGGGCTACGGCGTGTATCTCGATTTTTCGGATTCCATCAACCGTCTCGGACAGGGCACAATCGCCGAACGTTACGGCAACCTCTTCGAGATGTACGAACGCATCACCGGCGAAAATCCCTACGACGTGCCGATGCGCATCTATCCCGCCGCGCATTATACCATGGGCGGTCTGTGGGTGGACTACAACCTCATGAGTACGATTCCCGGCTTGCATGTGCTGGGCGAGGCGAATTTCAGCGACCACGGTGCGAACCGCCTCGGCGCGAGCGCGCTGATGCAGGGCCTGGCGGACGGATACTTCGTCATCCCTTACACCATCGCGAACTACTTCGCCACGGCCAAGACCGGCAAAGTCACCACCGAACACCCCGAGTTCAAGAAGGTCGAGGCCGAAGTTGCGCAACGCACCAAAACGCTGCTCGGTCTGAAGGGCAAACGCACCGTCGCCAACATACACCGCGAGTTGGGCAAGGTGATGTGGGAGTATTGCGGCATGGGCCGGAACGCGGATGGTTTGAAAAAGGCCCTGTCGATCATCCCCTCGCTACGCGAAGAGTTCTGGAACAACGCCATCGTCGTGGGCCAGGGCGAGGAACTCAACATCGCCCTCGAACGCGCGGGCCGCGTGGCCGATTTCCTCGAGTTCGCCGAGCTCATGTGCCATGACGCACTGCACCGCAACGAATCCTGCGGCGGACACTTCCGCGAGGAATACCAGACCGAAGACGGCGAGGCGCGCCGCAACGACGACGAATACGCGTATGTCGCCGCCTGGGAATACACCGGCGTCGGTATCGAACCCGTGCTGCACAAGGAACCCCTCGTCTACGAGAACGTGCAGCTTCAGACAAGGAGTTACAAGTGATGAAACTCACCCTCCATATCTGGCGCCAGAAAAATGCGGGCGACACCGGCCGCATGGTCACGTACGACATCGACGGCATCTCCGACCATATGTCGTTTCTCGAAATGCTCGACACGCTGAACGAGAAGCTGATGCTCAACGGCGAGGATCCAGTCGCCTTCGACCACGACTGCCGCGAAGGCATTTGCGGCACATGCTCCCTGGTCGTGAACGGCGTGCCTCACGGACCGGAAAAGGCGACAACCATCTGCCAGCTTCACATGCGCAAGTTCAAGGACGGCGACGCCATCTACATCGAGCCGTTCCGCGCGCGCGCCTTCCCCGTGCTGCGTGACCTCGTGGTCGACCGCAGCGCCTTCGACCGCATCATGGCGGCCGGCGGATTTGTGTCGGCGCATACCGGCGGCGTGCCCGACGCCAACGCGATCCTCATCGGCAAGGACATGGCCGACAAGGCCATGGACTATGCCGCGTGTATCGGCTGCGGTGCCTGCGTGGCCGCGTGCAAGAACGGATCCGCCATGCTGTTTGTGGCGGCCAAGATCTCGCAGTACGCGCATGTGCCGCAGGGGCAGCCCGAGCGGAAGCGGCGCGCCCTTGCCATGGTCGCCACGATGGACGCCGAGAAATTCGGCGCCTGCACGAATCTGTATGAATGCGAGGCGGTGTGTCCGAAAGGTATTTCCGTCTCCGCCATCGCGCTCATGAATCGCGATTACCTGAAGGCGAAACTCACACACGTCGAAGCGAAGGCCGGCGGCGGAGGTATGTAGGCAGCGATCCGAGAGGCAATCCGTGCTCGCGCAATTTCATGAACTCGCCTCCGACCACACGTCGGGGGCGACGGAAATCATTCACCGCCTGCTCGCCGTCTGCGAAAGCTGCGTCATCGGCCAGGCCTACGATGTTCTGCGCGAGGGACTCGCTCTGCTCGAGCAGTCGCAGTCCAACATGCCGTCGTTCCACGCGACCCTGCATATCCTGCGCAAGGAGTTTCTTCCGCTCCTGCGGGCGGACGGCGACAACGCCGTTGCCCTTGGTTTTCTGACATCGCTCAAACAGATTCTCGATGAATCGGCGGAGGAAATCTCACGCTCGTTCCTCAGTCTCTTCCGCACCCCGGTGCGCGTGCTGACGATAAGCAGAAGCGGTACCGTGCTGCTCGCATTGCGACGTCTTTCGGAGCTGGGGCGCCTGGAGCATCTCGCGGTGCTCGAGGCGAGGCCCATGCTCGAGGGCCACAAGACACTGCGCGAATTCAACGGCATCGCCCGCGCCTCGCTGTATGTCGATGCCGCGATGGGCGAGGCGGTGACACAGAGCAATTGCGCCGTGGTCGGCGCCGACTGTGTGAGCGCCGACGGCTTCCTGCTCAACAAGACCGGCACCTTTCCGCTTGCCCTGTGCTGCCGCACCTATGAAGTGCCGCTGTACGTGCTCTGTGATTCGCTCAAGTTCTCGCCGCAGTTGCGCGAGCACATTCCGGTGGAAGAAAGTCCCGATTCCGACATTGTGACAAAGCAGAAGAAGGACACGTTCACCGTCGTGAATAAATACTTCGAGTGGACGCCCATCGATCTCGTGACAGCGTTTATCACCGAGCGCGGAATATTTACACCGGAAAAAATTTCCGGCATCGCGGGAGAGTAATGGCCAGGGTTTCCAGCGCCTCCGCGTCGCAGCGTGTCCGTCCGCAATCCCCGGGGACTGCTCCTCGCCCGAGGAACGCGGCGCTTCTCGGCGGTCTCTTTGCCGTGCCCGCCGTGGCACGCTTTGCCGCATCGTTCTTTCCTGACGAGCGCGTGTGGGGACTCAATCACGCGGCCTACCTCCCATCGTGGGCGGCGTGGGGTCTGCTGGGCATTTCGCTGCTTCTGTGCACGCCGTTTATCCTTCCGATGGCAGCCGCCGTCGGCCGACTGCTTTTCGGCGCAAAACCGCGCACGGCGGATGACGGCGCGACAGGCCTGTTCCCGCGCGCGATTCTCGCCACGCTGGGGGCGGGAGTGCTGTTCTGGGTCTTCCGCATGCACACATATTTCCTCGGCGACGGCGCGGTGTATCTCGCGGAAATCTACAGGTACATTCACGGGCTCCAGGGCTCCGACAGTGTGCTGTACTCGAAGGGATCGGCGCCGGGCACAGGATGGATCGTGGCCCAGCTTGCCCGCTTCGCATTTGATGCCGCATCGGGATCCGAATCGCCGCTCGCGAATCCGCAGTTCGCGTTTTGGACCACCGCCGCAGCGGCTGGCGCCGGCTTTGTCGTGGTGGCCTTCACCGCGGCCCGCGATTTTTTTGAAACCGCAGAAGAGCGCGCGGCGGCCTTTGTCGTGATTCTCTCCGCTCCAGGCGTTCTGTTCTTCTTCGGATACGTGGAGTATTACACGCTGCATTACGCGTCCATCGGATTGTACTTCATGCTGCTTGCGCGCGCGGCGCGCGGCGGTTCGATCGCGGCCGCGGCCGCAGCGCTCGTGCTCGCGGCGTGTTTCCATTTTATGGCCGCGGTCGCGCTGCCCTCGCTGGTGCTTGTGATCCTGGCGCGGTCAGGAAGGGGCGCCCTCGAGCGGCTCGTCACACTGAAGTCGCTGCTCGTCTTCACCGGACTTGCACTCGCCGCGGGCGCGGTGGCGTACTTCGCGCTCGGCATACACACGCACGGCAGCCGCGTGGTCCTGTCGCTGTATCCGTTCGGCAAAGAGGGCGCGGTGCAATCATACACACTGCTCTCGTCGTGGCACCTGATCGACGCCGTGAACTACGCCTGGCTGCTCGCCGCGCCGCTGTGTTTCGCCGTCGCGTTTCTGACCGGCCGCGAGAACTTCCGCGCGCCGGACGTTCTTGCCGCGCTGGCGAACGTGATCTTCATGAGCTTCCTGGCCTTCTTCGGCAATATGGGTTTCGGCATGGCCCGCGACTGGGACATCAACGCGGGGCTCGGCCTCGCCTGCGTGTTCCTCGTCCTGACGCTTGCCCGCCGGACGCCGGCCGACCGGCGCCGCGCCGTGCTCGTGTATGCGGCGGCGGGTTCCTTCGCGGCCGTGCTGCCGTGGTTGTGGGTGAACATCTCCGTTCCCTCCTCGGTGGCGCGCGCAAAGGCCGTGCTGGCGCTCGACGACACACATGTGGCGGGCGACTACGCCCTGAACGGGTACGAGCACATGCTCAAGTATTTCCATTCCACGGGTGATGTCGCGAATGCGATCTGGGCGGTGAAGAAAAAAATCGAGATGGTCGGATATCCCGAGGACTACAAGGAACTCGCACTGCGCACGATCAAGGACGCGGCCGTGGCCGACAAGCGGGGCAACTACGACTGGCTTTTCGACCGCACCGCGGAGAAAATCACGGCGATGCAGGCGGCCGGTGTCGACTCCACATACGCAGGCCGGCTCGACGAGTACATCGAGCTTGCGGGCGAGAGTATACTCCAATGCCGCAGTCTCCCGCCGCAGTGGGGATTCGACGACGCCTATGTCGAAGGGCAGTACAGCCGCTTTGCGGCGATGCTGCCGGCCTCCCCGGTCCTCGCCCTCGTGCGCGCGCAGCTCGAAGCGGCACGCACGGGCGTCATCGCCGACGCCGACGCGTTTCTGCGCGGCGCACGGGCGCTGCGCAGCAGCCCCACACTCGCGGCCTATGCGGGAATCGGACTCGCAAGTCTGAATCTCCACGCGCCGGCCCGCGACGCGCTTCTCCTTGCCGTGCGGCTCGATACGGCCTTCACATTGCCGTACCTGTACCTTGCCGAATCCGAGCAGCGCCTCGGTGCCGCCTATCGCAACGACGCGATAGCACATGTGCAGCGTTTCCTTGCCACACCCGATGGCTGGCGCGTCTTCGGATCCTCCGCCCAACGCGATGCGCTCACCCGTCAGGGCCAGGCCTTGCTGCAGCAACTCTCCACTCCCTGACTCCACATCATCCTGTCCATTCTCACGCCTTCACCCCTTTACCCCTTTACGCCTTTACGCCTTCACACGGAAACACCATCATGGACCGCACCGACCCCATCCACGCACCACACGGATCAACCCTGACCTGCAAGGGCTGGCAGCAGGAAGCCGCCCTCCGCATGCTGATGAACAACCTCGATCCTGATGTGGCGGAACATCCTGAGCAGCTCATCGTGTACGGCGGCATCGGACGCGCGGCGAGGAATTGGGACGCGTACGACGCCATCGTCCGCGAACTGCGATCACTCGATAACGACGAGACGCTGCTTGTGCAGTCCGGCAAACCCGTGGGCCGCTTCCGGACGCACACCGACGCGCCGCGCGTCATCATCGCCAATTCGAATCTTGTCCCGAAGTGGGCGACCTGGGAGGAGTTCCGCCGCCTCGATGCACTCGGACTCATCATGTACGGACAGATGACGGCGGGATCGTGGATCTATATCGGCACGCAGGGAATACTGCAGGGTACATACGAGACCTTCGCATCGGTCGCGACAAAACACTTCGACGGCGACCTCGCGGGCAAGTGGATCCTCACTGCGGGACTCGGCGGCATGGGTGGCGCGCAGCCGCTGGCAGCAACGATGAACGGCGCGGTGTGCCTCTGCGTCGAAATAGATCCGTCGCGAATACAGAAGCGGCTCGACACAAAGTATCTCGACGTCTGGGCCAGGGATCTCGACGAAGCCGTCACCATCGTGCGGGACGCAGTGTCGAAACGGACGCCGCTCTCCGTCGCCGTGCTCGGCAATGCGGCCGAAATTTTCCCCGCCCTGCTGGAACGAGGGATGGTGCCCGACGTGCTTACAGATCAGACATCCGCGCACGACATGCTGAACGGATACGTGCCGATGGGCATGACCTATGATGACGCGCGCGCGCTCAGATCGGAGAATCCGGAGCTGTATATCCGTAAATCGAAGGAGACGGTCGTCGCGCATGTTCGCGCGATGCTCGCACTGCAGAAGGCGGGTGCGGTGACCTTCGATTACGGCAACAACATCCGCGGCGAGGCGCTCGCGAACGGACTCGCGAACGCCTTCGACTTCCCGGGCTTCGTGCCCGCGTACATCCGTCCGCTCTTCTGCGACGGCAAGGGACCATTCCGCTGGGCCGCTCTCTCCGGTGATCCGGCCGACATCCATCGCACCGACCGCGCGGTGATCGAGACTTTTCCCGACGACGTACAGCTCGTACGCTGGATAGAGAAGGCCCAGAGGCAGGTTGCATTCCAAGGCCTTCCGGCGCGTATCTGCTGGCTGGGCTACGGCGCGCGCGCGAAGATGGGACGTGTCTTCAACGATCTCGTCAGAAGGGGAGAAGTGAGTGCGCCCATCGTCATCGGCCGTGATCATCTCGACTGCGGATCCGTGGCATCCCCGAACCGCGAAACCGAAGCCATGCTCGACGGCAGCGACGCCATCGCCGACTGGCCCATCCTCAATGCGATGCTCAACTGCATAGGAGGCGCCACCTGGGTTTCGTTCCATCACGGCGGCGGCGTGGGCATGGGGTACAGTCTCCATGCTGGCATGGTGGTGGTAGCCGATGGTACGGAGGCCGCTGACCGCCGACTCGAACGCGTGCTTACCTATGATCCGGGCATGGGAATCATCCGGCATGCGGATGCAGGATACGAGCGCGCGATTGAAAATGCCCGTGAGTGGGGCGTGGCTGTTCCGATGCGCGACACGGTGGCAAAATAATTTAATGCGCCGTAAAAGGGGCGAATACACACGTTTTCGCCCTTTCCGCACATCGAGTATTTCTCCGAATTCCGCTTGCAAGTCTTTCGCACATCTCGTAGATTCCCCGTACTAGATCGTATTGTCACGCCCGTTCCGGACTGCCTCACGTATTTCGACGATCGTTTGACTGCTTTTTCACAGGCAGATATTCGGCATTGATCTTTCCGACGATTCCGATACCACATTACTCATCACCATTTCTCACAACTCAAAGGAGCTGCTCGCCATGAGGAAACGCTACGCGATCTCAGCGCTGGCCGCTGTGCTCTTCCTGATCATTGGCATGGTCTCCGCGCATGCGCAGACAACTGTCACGGTCGGAACGGGTACCTCGACGCAGGCGTACCCGATCGACACGTATTGGATGAACTGCGCGGACGAGACGATCTACACCAATTCCGACCTCACGGGCGGAGGATGGTCTGCCGCTGCTGGTTATTACATCTCCAACGTGCGCTGGTACATCGGCACGTCTTCGTCGTATTACGGCGGGACGTTAAAGATTTATCTTGAGAATACTTCCGCCACATCTCTGTCGTCCGGCAACTGGACTCCGACAGGGACGCTGGTGTGGTCAGGTAACCTGCCCTCACTCGGCACTACCGGATGGCTGAATTTCACGCTGCCTTCTTCGTTCTACTATAGCGGCGGCAATCTCCTCGTGCGCGCTGTCCGTGAAGACAACACGTACTACTATCCGTATGCCTATTTCCGCTACTCGAGCACAGGCACAACGCTGCACCGCGCTGCCGCGCAGGACGGATCGATGCCGACATATCTCTATTCGGACTACAGCAGGCCGAATATCCAGCTTGTCTTCCAGACGACGGGTCCGCCCGCCATCACCGTGACGTCATCGCCGCAGGGTTGCGCCACCACAGCGAATCAGACCGTGGTCGCCACGCTCTTCTCGCCTGTCGGCATCAGTGCCTCGGCGATCTGGTACAAGAAGAATTCCGGCAGTTGGACGTATTCCACTCCGACCTCGGTTGTTGGTACCACGTACACCTATACAATCAACCACGCCAATGTCGGTGGTGTTGCTGCGGGTGATCAGATCTCCTGGTACATCGGCGCCGCTGATGCAAACGGAACCCCGATTGTTGCGACTTATCCAGCGGGCGGCAGTGGCAACAGCCCCGCTCCAGGTTCGACTCCTCCGGCGACGGTCATGAAATACACCGTGCCCGGCAGTCTGCCGTACTCGGAAAACTTCGATCTCGGCCAGGGCGCCTGGACATTCGGCGGCTCGCAGGTTGGTGATTGGCGCGTTGGTGTTCCCGGCGGCGCGATCGGACCGACAGCGCTTTCCACGCCCAACGCACTTCTGTGTCAGAAAACACCTTCCTATGTCTATTCCGATGGCGCACAGTCGTGGGCGCAGTTCCCTCCGCTCAATTTTACGGGCCTCGTACAGGACCCCGTGCTGGTACTCAATCACAAGTATCAGACCGAAGGCTCGTATGACGGCGGTCGCGTGGAGTATTCCACGAACGGCGGTGTAACCTGGACCACACTCGGAACGGTGGCCTCGCCGAATGGCGTGAACTGGTACGACGCGGGAAGCGTGTACTCGTCCAACGGCCAGCCCGTATGGGTCGGAACCTACACCACGAGTTGGAAGCGCTCGGTGCACACCCTTACTGGTCTTGCAGGCCAGGCGTGTGTGCTTCTCCGCTTCTATTTCTGCAGCGACGGCTCCGTGTATTACGCGGGCTGGGGAATCGACGACGTTGCCGTCGGAAACTTCCCGCAGAAGGACATCGAAGTTGTGTCCGCGAACGTCAGCTATGCGACGGATCGCTGGGCGCAGGTGATCAATCAGTCGCATCCGGTGTCTGCAGTGGTTCGCACGAACGGCTGGGAAACTCCGCCGACGTCGATCACCCTTACCTATAAGGTCGGCTCCATGCCTGCTTCCGCCGCTGACGGCGTGTCGCAGACCTTCACCCCGACCTGGGCGGGCGGCCAGTACACCGCCAACTTCGCGACACCGTTCACACCGACCGCACTCGGCCCGGTGGTGGTGTACGTGAAGGCATTCTACACAGGTGACATGGCTGCCGGCAACGACTCCAAGGCATACACGATGAACGTGCAGCCGGTGGACGTCTACGGCTTCGAGGACTTCGAAGGTCTGAACAACGCGAACAACCCGAACGGCTTCCGCACGGGTTGGACAAGCATCAACAACGGCGGTCCGAACCCGTGGCTGATCTCTACGTGGGATAGGCCTTTCATCGCCGCCTGGGCAACTTATTTGAACACCGCGAACGATGTCAATCCCGATGATTACATGATCAGCCCGCCGGCGCTGCTTCAGGCCGGTTCAAGCTACCGCGTGCGCTTCAAATACCGTGGCCAGGTTGGCAATACAAACATCCGCCTTCTTTACGGCAAGACCGCAAATCCGGCACAGATGACCGTGCTCCACACGTGGAGCGTGCCGGTCTCGGCTACATGGACTGATGCCATCGGCCCGATAGGCGGAGTGGCGCCGTTTTTCAACACGGATCCGGCGGGTGCATCCAATTATTATCTCGCATGGCACATCTACGCGCCCATCACCAATGGTGGCGGTATCGGAATCGATGACATCATCCTCGATGTCAACCCGACTCCTCCGCCGAAAATTGGCTACGGCCTGCCTGGCACACCGAACGGCCAGCATGTCGACAACCCGGCAATTCCGCTGCAGGTCCTCGCGATCTACAAGAAGCCGGGCAAGATCGTGAAGACGTACGAAGTGGTCAGCACGACCTACAACTACGGTGCACCGGGCGACTTCCTCTGGGATGTCACAACATCGACGTCGTGGCTTAAAGTGACGAAGTCCATCGCGAATCCGACGCAGTATCTTGCGACGAATCCGTTCAACCCGGCACGTCCGCGTCAGCTCCAGACCTTCTCCCTTGAAGTGGATCCGACCAACCTTCTGCCCGGCACCTACACCGGCCAGCTCCTTATGTATGGGTCGTTGTACAACTCGCAGTATCCCGCGGGCATCAAGGCCACCAACGAAGTGTATCCTGTCACAGTGCAGCTCACCGTCATGGATGCCGGCTCCGGCGTTCCCGGCGCCGCGGGCAGCCTGCGCGCATGCCAGACGAACCTCACCGTTCGTCCGCAGCCGTACCTCTTCCTCGATCCGAAGACCAACCTTCCGTTCGCGGCAGTGACGGTTACTTCGGGCGCCATCCCCAGCATGTGCATCGAGGCCTTCCCGGGTATGCTCCCGGCGGGCATCGCGCGCTATCGCTACGTCGACCGCTACTTCAACGTCACCGCGGGCGGCACGGGTTGGACAGCCGATATCGACTGGTACTACACCGATACGGAAGCCGCCATGGGCGGTGTGACTGCTCCTGCGAAGCTCCGCAACATCCGCCAGCTCGTTTCCGGCGGTTCGTGGCAGGATCCGACCTCGGGCATAACCTCGACATCCTTCCCGAACATGTACTATGTGAAGGGCGCCGGGTACAATCCGACCAACATCGCGGGCAACCATTGCCTCGCGCACAACTGGGTACCGAAGCAGGGCGCCGACATGCCTGTCGCATTTGCTCTCGGCCAGAACTATCCGAACCCGTTCAATCCGACCACCAAGATCGACTTCTCCGTGGCTGAAGAGTCACACGTGAAGCTGACTGTGTACAACAGTCTTGGCGACGAAGTGGCCGTGCTCGTGAACGAAACCATGCAGGCAGGCGCATACAGCGTGCCGTTCGACGCTTCGGCGCTCCCGAGCGGCAGCTACATGTACCGCCTCACGGCCGATTCCTTCTCCGACACGAAGCGGATGCTTCTCGCGAAGTAAACGCCCCGCGTTCCAACACAAGGCCCGCCTTTCGGCGGGCCTTTTTTATTTCCCGCGGACCTTGCGCTCAACACTCCCGTTTTGTACTTTCCTCGTACAAATCTGCTCGTATTTCCATTTCCTTCGCGTTTCAACAGTGCGTCTCCCGCTCCTGCCGGGCGGGATGTTGTTTCCGCTTGTGATGTGACCCGTTCATCTCAGCACACTTGCTGCGGAACGGCTGCACGCGGGCGCGCGTTTCCGACTTTCGACTTTAGCGTCTCATTCCACACTCATCCACCTACAGGAGGGTTTATGATGAAGCTTGGTACACGGTCACTCAAACGCTCGTTGCTCTTTGCGATGTTGCTTGTTCCGCTCCTCGCGGGTGGCGCATTCGGAGCAACGTATTTTACTGAGGGTTTTGAAGGCAGTTGGACGACAAACGCACCTCCGGGGTGGTCGTACACGAATTCAAACTCCTACTGGGAGCGTGCAACCGGTGCATACATGTATTATACCGGCCAGACGATTCTTCCGAAAAGCGGTTCATACATGGCGTTTTATAACGCGTGGATCTATTCATCGGGATACAACGCCCTGATGATGTCACCCAACATCAACATCAGCGCGTCGACTCAGCCGCGTCTTACGTTCTGGGCGATCAGAGATCAGTACACTTATTCAGGATATCTCCAAGTGCGGATATCCAGCGATGGAGGTGCAAGCTGGGCAGTTCTCGCCACGATCAGCTCCGGTTCGGCTGCACTCGTGCAGTATGGTATCAGCATTCCCACGGCATACAAGACCGCGAATTTTAAAGTTGCGTTTTACGGCTACAGCGATTGGTACAACAACCTCGCCATTGACGACGTCGTGGTTGACGACGGGGCGCCGATCCTCAATTATTGCGCGGCAACGGGCAGTAGCGCCTGTTGTATGGGCATCGGCAACGTGACGTTTAACACGATCAACAACACGAGCGGTTATGCCATGCCGCAGTATTCGAACTACACCGCTCTCTCAACGACTGTCATCGTGGGTCAGACGTATAATCTGTCGGTCACCGCGTCGGGTCCGAATCCGCAGTACGGTATGGCGTGGTTCGATTGGAATCAGAACGGCAGCTTCGCGGACGCCGGCGAATCGTATGCACTCGGATATTTCAACATCTCGCAGACGCTTGTTGTCCCCATTTCCATCCCCGCCACTGCAGCTACGGGTCCGACACGCATGCGCATACGAACGGAATGGTACAACTACGGATATCCCCCGGCCTGCGGCACGGTCAGCTACGGCGAGTGTGAAGACTACACCGTCAATGTGCTGCCGGGCAGCAATACCATCAACGCGACGCCCGCGTCATTGACCTTCTCGGCGGAACACACAGCGCCATTGCCCGCCTCGCAGAATATCAACGTCTCCACCTCGCCGACGTCGTTTGCATGGACCGGAAGCACCATTCAGTCGCCTGTGTTCATGAGTATCAGCCCGACATCCGGGACGGGTGTTGGCACGGTTGCGACCTCGATCACGACCACAACGATTACACCGGGCACATACAACGGAACCGTGCGCTTCTCCTCTGCCATCTCCGGCAACAAAGATGTGCCTGTGACCTACGATCTGATCCCGCGTGTCGCCATCGCACCCGCGACCGACCCCGTCCTGATCAAGGTCGGCTGCACTACCGGTGGCACATATAACAAACAAGTCATGATCAACAACAGCGGCGGCAATTTCGGCGGCGGCGTCTTGAACTGGACGGCGACCTCGATGAGTCCAGACGTGACTGTCGCGACGCCGTCAGGATCACAGGGTCAAAACCTCTCATTCTCCGTGAACACCAACGGCATGACAAGCGGCAACACGTACTTCCGCACGATTCAGATGACCGGTGTGAACAGCGTAACCGGTATCCCCGCGTCGAATTCGCCGTACATGCTCACGATCAAGATCGAGGTAGAGCCGGCGGGTAATGTGCAGCAGTCGAAGACGGTGAACACCACATGGACCGCCTTCACGAATTCGAGCGGTCAGGTTGTTGCGGAACTCATGAGCTCTGTCACCATCCCCTCGCTTACTCTCAACGTCACCACGTGCACGATGCCGCAGGGCTTCTCGCGCCTCCGCTACGTACGCCGCTACTTCAGTATGTCGACCTCGGCTTCGGTGTCGAATCTCTCGGCGAGATTCTACTACAACGCGGGCGAGCTGTATCCGATGGTCACGAACCAGGCCGCACTCGCGGTGTGGCAGCAGATGGTGCTCAACGGCGCCTGGACATACCGCGGCGGCACAAGCTATCCGAACAGCTATTACGTCGAAGTGAGCGGACTTACCTCGCTGGCGGGCGTGTTCTCGATGGCGCAGCCCTGGTTCCCGAAGAATGTCGCCCTGTCGGCCACGGCAATGTACGACCGTGTTTCACGGAATGCAGTGCTGCAGTGGTCGTCGCGCGGCCTCGGCGCGGACGAGTGGGTGATTGAACGCACAACCGATGCAAATCTCGACGAAGCATCCTGGCAGTATGCCGGAGCGACCATGTCGAGCGCCAACGGTCAGTGCGCGTTTGTCGACAAGCTCTCGAACGACGGCACGTATTACTATCGCCTGATTTCCGTCGACAGCGAAGGCAACGACATCGTGTCTCAGCCGATCACACTCGTCGCAGCCTCGACACCCGAGGTGTTCGCACTCGAGCAGAACTACCCGAATCCATTCAATCCGACAACATCGATCCGTTTTGCCGTGCCGCAGACCGTACACGTGCGCCTGAAAGTGTACGACATGTTGTGGCGTGAAGTCACGACACTCGTCGACGAAGTCAAGCAGGCCGGTTCGTACAACGTGTCGTTTGATGCCACGACGATCCCGAGTGGCGCGTACTTCTACCGTCTCGATGCGGGCACATTTACCGACACCAAACGGATGAACGTGTCCAAATAATCGTGGAGCAGCACGAAGCTGCGGAGGCGCCCTGCGTGTGCAGGGCGCCTTCGCGCTTGATATCTGCTGCACACGCGTCATCCGCGCTCGGCCGCAGGATGCCGGATCTTCACGCGGATAACGGTGTTTCGTGTCCTCTTTTGCTTGACTTTCCCCCCATGAATAAGTAGCTTCCATGCATTACTCCCGCATATCTCGGAACGATAGTTCCATCTCTTTTTCCTTACCTCAGGAGGGTTTCATGAAACCAGTTCGACTGTTTCTCTTGCTCCTCGCACTGAGTACTGCCGCGGTGGCGCCACTCGCTGCGCAGACCGGCGGACCAGGCACACCGCCGTGGGAGTACTGGAGAACCACGCCGGTTCCCATCAACGACCTTATGACGGCGCAAAGCTCCATCGATATTCCCGACATGTTCAGCGTCATGGATTTGCAGGTCATGGTGGACATCGACCACGCGAACACCGCCGATCTGCGCATCGTGCTTGTGACTCCATCCGGTTCCTATATTCTTTCGCAGTTCAATGGCGGCTCCTACGACGACTACTCAAACACAGTCTTCGACATGACCTCCACGCCGTTCCCGTGCACAACGGCACCCGCCGCGACGGACGCCATCCCCGGCATCCCTGTCGCAGGCGTACCAACCGCGCGGTTCCACGGCGTCTATCAGCCCGAGCAGCGTTTCACCACCGGTGTGAATGTCATCGCCACGGGCACCTGGACGATCCAGGTCTATGATGCGGTCGGCAACGGCATCACGGGCGTGCTCGAGCAGTGGGGCCTTATTTTTAACCGCTATGGCAAGTACAAGGACGTGCGCTGGGGCTGGGATATCAATTTCCTCCTCAATTGCGGTACCGTGACCATGCCACGTTATCCGGTTCCTTTCGTCGACGATGTGACTGCGTATGCGCCCGGCGCGTGGTTCCCGTACAGCATACACGGCTGGCGTCCGCAGAACAGGCAGCTCCGCTACCTCTGGGCAATTCAGAATTCGAAACTGCAGTCCGATACAAAGTTCAACATCACGCAGAAGCTGCCCAACGGCACCGTGAACGGGCAGTCATCTTTTGATTACAACCTCGCGCCGAACCGCTATAACATGAGCGGCACATGGCCGACCGGCGAGCAGACTGGTATGTTGAATCTGGCCAGCGCGATATATCAGCGCGGCGACCTTTTCATGACACGCGACGACAATTACGTCACTCTTGAAACACAGATCACACCTGGTACCCTCGCGTACGACAACGGCGAGTCGACGAACAAGTACAACATCCCGCAGAGCGAATGCGATATGAGTGTGTACACGATCGCGGCCGAGCAGAAGCTTACGAGCATCGACATCTGGCACAGCACGGATGTGGAGCTCGAGCCCGCGGGATCGCCTGCACGCATCCTCGTTGCGGTCACGGGCACAACCGGGGGCATTCCCAACAACACCGCTCTTGCGGTTGCCGGTAATGGTATCGATCCGCTTCCGGAGCAGGGTGGCAAGTGGGTGACGTATGCGTTCAACACGCCGGTTACACTCCCCGCAGGCACGTATGCGTTCGGAATCTGCACCGCCGTGGCGCCGACAATCGGCGGCGTCGGAATGGGTGTCACGCAGGAAGGCAGCCCCTTCGATCCGGAAGGCGGTTTCAGCAAACTCTCCGGTTTCGGTGCGGAATTTTTCTCGCCGAACGGAGGATTGAACTGGTATCCCGAGGACTTCCGCTACTTCAGCGTGAAGATGATCCGTCCCAATTTCATTCTCGGTTCCGATGTCGGTGTGAAAAAGATCGAGATGCTCTCGAGCTTCAAGCCGCGCGTCACCTTCGGCTCCTACGCGCATCACCCGAATCTGCCGAACCTGATCACCATCGGCAAGGTGTACATCATCCGTAATTCGACGGGACAGACTGTCGGCTTCTCCGAACGCCGCGTCTACCTCCAGAACGCCCCGTACACTGCCACAGTCGACTTCGACGATTTCCCCGGACTCGCCGCCGGTGCCTATACGGTGAAGGTTGTGATCGAGCGTTCGGACGATGAGAACCTGACGAACAACATCTACATGCGGACGTACAACAAGACATTCGCGCCTGTGATCGTCCTGCACAACGGCACCATTGCTCCGGACCTTCGCGACCGCATTACAGCGTCGTTCGAAGCGACCGGCAACACCGTGGAATTTGCTCCAGTCGCGAGCGGACTGCCTTCCTCGGGCCGCGTCCTGTGGATCGGCGGCATGTCGCAGACCGAAGCCGCAAGCGCCCGCGCGTTTGCATCGATCGACGGCAACGAGTTCATGGTTCTTCCGAACAATGCGTACAGCGGTGACGTGCTCACGTCCGTGTATTCCGCAGTTGCGACACCGAACGAACTCGACGCGGTGAATCGCGCGTACGTGCAGCAGCAGACCTTCACGCAGCCCGCGTATCAGCTCAGTGAAGAAGTGGCGCGGCTCGCCGAGAATCCGGCGTCCCTCGCCATGGGTAAAACTCAGCAGGAAATCGACGAGAACGCGCGTAATATCGGGGCGGCATTTGATGACCTGAAGGTGCGTCTCGCGGCGATTTCCGCTCTCCCGAAGGCCGACATCAGCAACCGTCCGCTCTCGTTCGCCACGTCGAAAGACATCAGTGTCGAAGCAGCGCGCATCAACGACATCTCCATCGTGTCGATTGTTCCGCGCAAGTCGCTTGCTCCGCGTCCTGTCGTGGAGAGGATCAGCACTCCGAGCGAGTTCGAACTCACACAGAACTATCCGAATCCGTTCAATCCGACCACAAACATTGCATACAATCTCCCGAAGGATGCGCAGGTCACCATCCGCGTGATGGATCTGCTCGGTCGTGAGATCGCGACACTCGCGCAGGGCACACAAAAGGCCGGCGTGTACAATGTGACCTGGGACGGCATGACAACCGCCCGCGAATCCGTCGCAAGCGGCATCTATCTCTACCGCTTCGACGCGGCTCCGGCTGATGGCACGGCTCCGTTCAGTGCCACCAAGCGTATGGTGCTCGCGCGCTGATTCTCGTAGCTCTCGTATTTCTTCACACGGCCCGCATCTCGCGGGCCGTTTTTTTTCTCCCTCGTCACACATCGCACATCACACGTCACACGTCACACGTTTTCACGTGACCAAATGCAAGGTAGCAATGTGGACAAGTGGAAGGTAGCACGGTGGCCACGTGGAAAGTCGCGAGGCGGGAAGGTAGAAAAATGTAAGCTCTGTGTCGCCCGCCCCTCTCCCAACTCTCTCTTCCCTACTCCTCCGTCCCTCGTCCCCCGTCCCCCGTCCCCCTTCCCCCGCTGGATTCTCCCCGAAAATTTCCATAATCTTGAAAGATGATTTCATCTTCCTCCAACCGCTGCCTTCTTATGGGAATCGTGAACGTCACACCGGATTCATTTTCGGATGGCGGCCGCCTTCAGAGTGTTGAATCCGCGGTGGAACACGGGCTGTTGTTGGCAGAGGACGGCGCGGATGTGCTGGATGTCGGAGGGGAGTCCACACGGCCTGGCGCGCAGGATGTGTCGGTCGACGAGGAATTGCGACGGGTTATTCCTGTCGTGGAAGGACTGTCGCGCCACTCCGACGTTCCGATCTCCGTCGATACACGCAAGGCTGTCGTTGCCGACGAGGCGACACGTGCGGGTGCGCGGATCATCAACGACGTCAGCGCTCTCCGCTACGACCGGCGCATGGTTGATGTAGTCGCTGCACGCGGTACGGCTCTCGTGCTCATGCACATGAAGGGCGAACCCGGAACGATGCAGGACGATCCGCGGTACGCCGATGTCGTATCAGAAGTTGAGGCCTTTTTTCGCGATCGGCTCGCCGTCTGCGCCGAAGCGGGCATTACGGATGTCTGGCTCGATCCCGGCATCGGCTTCGGAAAGCGGCTCGAGGACAACCTCGCGCTGCTGCGGAATATCGAACGTCTTGCCGCCATCGGCCGACCCATTCTTGTAGGAACCTCGCGAAAACGCTTCCTCGGTGCCATCACCGGGCGCGAGGTAGGCGAACGCCTCCCAGGTACTATCGCGAGCTGTCTTGTGGCGCGAAGAAACGGCGCACGCATGCTGCGGGTGCACGATGTACGCGCTGTGCGCGATGCACTTCTTGTCGAAGACGCATTACTCGCAGAGGCCGCCTGATGCTGTTCAGACTCTGGTTCCTCGAAGTGCAGTGGACGGATGTGCTCGACATCCTCGCCGTCACCTTCGTGTTCTACCGCCTGTACCGCGCGATGCGCGGAACCATCGCGGTGCAGATATTCCTCGGTCTGCTCGTTATCATCGCGGGTTCCTTCGTGGCCCGGGCGCTGAATCTGCAGGCGATATCGTGGATATTGCGCACCATCACCGATCTCTGGGTCATCGCCTTCATCATCCTTTTCCAGCCCGAATTGCGGCGCCTGCTGCTGATGGTGGGGCAGGGGAGAATGATGTCGCGATTGTTCCGATACAGTCTGGGCGAAACCATCGACGAGGTCGTGGAAGCGTGCGAGGAGATGTCGCAGCGACAGATCGGCGCCCTTATCGTGCTCACGCGCACCACCGGCATACGCATGATCATCGAAACAGGCGTGCCGCTCCGCGCAGAGCTGAGCAAGCAGCTCCTGCTCTCGATCTTCAATCCCAAGGCCCCGCTGCACGACGGCGCGGTGGTTGTGACCGGGCGACTCGTGGAAGCCGCGCGTTGCACGCTGCCGCTCACCGCCACGCTGCACATCGACGGCTTTATCATGGGTATGCGCCATCGTTCGGCCGTGGGGATCAGCGAGCAGGCGGATGTAGTTGCCATTGTCGTGTCGGAGGAAACCGGCATCATCTCGCTGGCTCACGACGGGCGTCTCGTGCGCCGGCTGTCGCCGCAGGAACTGCGCGAGTCGCTGCGACGGCATCTGAACGTGGTGGATCGCGCGTCGTATGCCGACGGCGAGGCCGATACAACCGAGACGCTGCTCGACAGGGATTAATCGAGATGGCATTCAGCAGAAGGTTCGACGAGGAAAGAGCGGAGCTCGTGCGTGCTCTCGCGGGAAGAGGAATATCGGATCCGAAGGTCCTGAAAGCCATCGGCGACGTGCCGCGGCACCTTTTTGTGGGTGAATTGTGGCAGACGCGCGCGTACGAGGACAGCGCCCTCCCGATCGCCTGCAATCAGACGATTTCCCAGCCCTTCACCGTCGCCTTCATGACACAACTGCTCGAGATCCGCGCCGGCGACAAAGTGCTCGAAATCGGAACCGGCAGCGGCTATCAGGCGGCAGTCCTGGCCGCAATGGGCGCCCGCGTGTTTACCATCGAGAGGCATTTTGACCTTCTGGAGGACGCGCGCAGACTGTTTGATTCCATGCGCTATTCGATCGCCTCCAAGACGGGTGACGGCACTGTCGGGTGGAGCGAATTCGCGCCGTACAACAAGATCATCGTCACGGCAGGCGCGCCCGATGTGCCGCCGTCACTTGTCAAACAGCTCGCCGACGGTGGAATCCTCGTAGTGCCGGTAGGTGACCAGTCGACACAAACCATGGTGCGCGTGGAGAAGAGGGGAGACAAGGTCTCCGCGCAGCAATACCAGGGCTTCAAGTTTGTTCCCCTGCTCGGCAAGGAAGGATGGTGACGGGATTGCCGCCCGAAGACCTCCCGGCGCCGGTGGCGCCCCGAGCGCATCCCGTGCTCGTCATCGCGGGCCCCACCGCCTCCGGTAAAACGACCGTGGCCCTGGCATGCGCGGAGATTCTGGGTGGGGAGATCATCTGTGCCGATTCGCGGCAAGTGTATGAAGGACTCGCCATTGCCACGGCGAAACCATCGCCGGAAGAAGTGGCCCGCGTGCCGCACCATCTGCTGGGCTGCGTCCCCATTTCGCACACATACACGGCGGGTGCGTTTTTCCGCGATGCCCACGAGGCGATAGCGGAGATCACTGCGCGCGGGAGAATCCCCGTCGTTGCCGGTGGTACCGGATTGTACATTCGTGTCCTGCTAAACGGCATATTCGACGACGATGAAGCCGCGAGCAAGGCGGAGCGCGAAAAGCTCGAAAGTGAATTGCGGGAAAAAGGTCCGCTTCTCCTCTATCAGGAATTGCAGCGCCTCGATCCGGACGGAGCCCCATCCGTACCTATGACGAATCATCCGCGTCTCGTGCGCGCGCTGGCAGTGTGCCGTGCCACCGGCCGTCCATACTCCCAAGTGCGACGCGAAATGATGCAGGCACCCGGGATAGCGCCCTTTCAGTGCGGGATACGGTGGGAACGCAGCATACTCTACGCGCGCATCGACCAGCGTGTCGATTCGATGATCGCGGCGGGGCTGGTGGAAGAAGTGCGCGCGGCTCTCGGCAGCGGCGCCGATCCGGCCTGGACGGTGATGAACGCTGTAGGTATCGCCGAGGTTGTCGCGTACCTCTCGGGAGAGAGCAGCCGCGAGCGCATGATCGAACTGATCAAACAGCACACGCGGAATTTTGCGAAACGCCAGGGCACATGGTATCGGAGGGAAGCAGAAATGCGCTGGTACGACGCGGCGCATGATGCGGAGCTGCCGGCCCTTGCCGGGAAAATCGTTGCGGAATTTCGTGCCTTTTGTTCCAGTGCCCGCCTCCCGTGAGTCGATGGAGGCGGAGGGGACTGCTGACCTTCGGTCCCTGTGTTCAAAGTGCGGGATTGGGTATATTTCCTGACTAGGAACATTCAGGAGATAGATCCATGCGCGTTTCTCTTATTCTGGCCGCGCTTTGCGCGGTGTGTTTTACCAATTGCGAGTCGGGTACGCCGAAAAACGGCGAAGGCAAGGATCTGGCCCGTTTGGAGTCGGTGCGCGCGGAGGCGAAGATTCCGCCAAGGCAAAAAGCGGTTGAAACAGTGACCTTCACAAGCGCCGACGGCGTGGTACTCGAGGGCAGTTGGTTTGCACCGACGTCAGACGCGGCGCCGGCTGTACTGTGCCTGCATCAGTGGAGAAGCGACCGGTCGAAGTATGCGTCCTTCGCGGCCCAACTGCAGAAGGAAGGATACGCGGTGTTGACGCTTGATCTGCGCGGTCACGGCGGTTCGAATGCAAAAAGTGACGGCAGCGTCGTCGCGCCTGATCGCGTGGCACTTCCCGACGTCAAAGCCGCCCTCGCCTTCCTCCGTGCGCAAAAGACCGTTGATCCTTCTCGCATTGGGATTGTCGGCGCATCATACAGCAGTTCCAACGCCCTGCTTGCCGCGGCCGACGACGCCGGAGTGAAGACGCTGCTGCTGTTGAGTCCCGGCATGAACTACTTCAACGTTCTGCCTATTGAAGCCGCAGTGAAAAAATATACGGGGTCGATGCTTGCCGTGGCCAGCGCGAAGGATGTGCGTTCCGCCGATGCCGTAAAAAAAATCAGCACGCTCGCGCCCTCAAAATCCACAGCGCAAATGTATGACGATGCAGGCCACGGCACCGATATGTTCGACGCCAAGGTGGGACTCGAACGTGTGCTCATCACTTTTCTCGGCACACATCTGTGAAGCGGCGGGTGCACGACCTGGTGGCACGAATCAGCCAGGATAATGCACCCCAATCATCCTGACGGGTGTTGTATCATGGCGTAAAAAAAACCGCCGCCCGTCGCGGAACCGCTAAAATCAGCCCTTTTGAGAGGGTGACGCCCCGGGGCTTGAATTTTTTTCTTTCATAAGTTTGACTTTCCAAGTTTTTACGATATATTAGCGGTCCTGGCCCCTATTTTTGGGGAAAGCGCCTGCTGGCGTAGCTCAGTTGGTAGAGCAGCTGACTTGTAATCAGCAGGTCACCAGTTCGAATCTGGTCGCCAGCTCCCGTTGCAGAGGTACCGAAGTGGCCAACCGGGACAGACTGTAAATCTGTTGACTAATGTCTTCGAAGGTTCGAATCCTTCCCTCTGCACTAGCCCCGGCCCACCGGCGGGGTTTTCCCCACCCGCGGGAGTAACTCAGTTGGTAGAGTCACAGCCTTCCAAGCTGTTGGTCGCGGGTTCGAGTCCCGTCTCCCGCTCACCATCGCTCACGTAGCTCAGTAGGTAGAGCACTTCCTTGGTAAGGAAGAGGTCACCGGTTCAATCCCGGTCGTGAGCTCAAGAAAAGCAAGAACCCTGGAGGTAGACACCCATGCGCGACATCATCACCCTCGAATGCACCGAATGTAAACGGCGCAATTACACGACGACGAAGAACAAACGCAAGCACTCGGGCCGCATCGAGCACAAGAAGTACTGCCCGTGGTGCAACAAGCATGTGACGCACAAGGAGACGAAATAATCGTCTCGCTTTTACGTGAGTAGCTCAACTGGCAGAGCAGCGGTCTCCAAAACCGCAGGTTGGGGGTTCGAGTCCCTCCTCACGTGCGACCCCCCGGGCAACGAGCCAGTGATCCACCCTCAGGAACGGCTGCAGTCATGAAAGAAAAAATAATCGCGTTCGTCAACGACGTCATCAAGGAAATGAAAAAAGTCACGTGGCCGACGCGTGACGAGCTGAAGGAATCGACCATGGTTGTCCTTGTGGCCACGATTGTCTTCGCGATCTTCGTTTCCGGTGTCGACTGGCTCCTTACGACCATTTTTAATCTCCTGCTTGGCGCCTGAGTCAGGACAGACACCCATGACCCACACCGAGGATATGACGGATCCGGGCACGACCGGCGAAGTTCCGCAGACCGAGCACATGCGCTGGTATGCGATCCGCTCGTATTCCGGTCACGAGAAAAAAGTAAAGGCGTACATCGAGCACGAAGTGCGCATGCGCGGTCTCGAAGACAAAATCGCCTATGTGGTTGTGCCTGAAGAAAAAGTGTACGAGATGCGCGACGGCAAGAAGCGCACCAAGACGCGCAATTTCTATCCGGGCTATGTGCTGATCCAGTGCGTGCTCGACACGCAGACCAAACACCTCATCCTCGAGGCGCCATCGGTCATTTCCTTTGTCGGTCCGAAAAACACCCCTGTTCCTCTCCGCAAGGAGGAGGTCGAGAGGATTCGCGGACGGATGGAGGAGAAGAAGGACGTCGAGACACCCGAGATGCAGTTCCGCGTCGGTGATCCCGTCAAGGTGATCAGCGGCCCGTTCAATACGTTTAGCGGCTTCGTGCAGGAAGTAAATCAGGAGAAGCAGAAGCTGAAAGTCATGGTGTCGATCTTCGGCCGTAAAACGCCCGTCGAACTCGATTTCAATCAAGTGGAATTCGATACATAATTCTGTAGAGGCTCACCCGTATGGCGAAGAAAATCGTCGGATATATCAAACTCCAGATCCCCGCAGGGGCAGCGAATCCAGCGCCTCCCGTGGGTCCCGCGCTCGGTCAGAAGGGCGTCAACATCATGGAGTTCTGCAAGCAGTTCAACGCGCGCACGCAGGACAAGGCCGGTCTGATCATCCCGGTCGTCATCACCGTCTTCGGCGACAAGTCGTTCAGCTTCATCACAAAGACGCCGCCCGCCGCGACGTTGCTCATCCGTGCCGCGAAGCTCGAGAAGGGCTCGGCGGAACCGAACCGCAACAAGGTCGGCAAGGTCACGATGGAGCAGGTCCGCGAGATCGCCGAACTGAAAATGCCCGATTTGAACGCGCACACCGTGGACGCCGCGGTCCGCATGGTTGCCGGCACCGCCCGCAGCATGGGCCTCACGGTCGAAGGATAGAGGAGATTTTCTGATGCCACTGACCAAACGAATGAAAACGCTGGCTCCGCTCGTCGAGAAGACGAAGGAGTACACGATCACCGAGGGCGTCGAGCTTCTGAAGAAGACGGCCAAGGCGAAATTCAACGAATCCGTCGATATCGCCGTGCGACTCGGTGTCGATCCGAAAAAATCGGACCAGATGGTCCGCGGTACCGCGTCGCTGCCGCATGGTATCGGCAAGGACGTGCGTGTGCTCGTGCTGACCAAGTCCGGCAAGGAACAGGAAGCCAAGGACGCGGGCGCCGAACACGTTGGTTTTGACGAGTACATTCAGCGCATCCAGGAAGGCTGGACCGACGTCGACGTCGTGATCGCCACGCCGGATGTCATGGGTGAAGTCGGAAAGCTCGGAAAGATTCTTGGAACGCGCGGTCTCATGCCGAACCCGAAGTCGGGTACGGTGACGAACGACGTGGGCCAGGCCGTGAAGGAAGTCAAGGCCGGAAAAATTTCGTTCCGCGTCGAAAAGGGCGGAATCGTGCACGCGATGGTCGGAAAGGCCTCGTTTGACGCCGACAAGCTCGTCGACAACATCAAGTCGTTCATCTCCACACTGAACCGTCTGAAGCCGACCGCGGCGAAGGGCATATACATCAAGGGTGTGACGATCTCCAGCACCATGGGCCCCGGCATCCGCATCGACAAGCTCGAAGCCGCAGGCCTGCATTAAATCGACAGCGACAGATAGAACACGTTTCGATACAGAATTACGCACCTGGCCTACATCCGGCCGACTACGCACTCAATGCTTCTACATTGTGCACACCCGGTAAATCCCGAGGGTAATCCCATCCCGTTTTCGAGGAACGCATGAATAAACAGCAGAAAGCCGACATCATCAAGGACGCGACCGAACGCCTGTCGCGCGCCAACGGCTTGTACCTCGTGAACTTCTCGGGTATGACGGTGTTTCAGGCGAACAACCTGCGCCGCGAGTTTTTCAAGCTCGAGGCGGATTACATCGTCATCAAAAACACCTTGCTCAAGCGAGCCCTGCAGGAAATCGGAGGATACGACGACGTATACCCGTATCTCGTCCAGCAGACCGGCTTGGTGGTCTCGTACAACGACCCCGTCGCTCCCGCGCGTATTCTGGAAAAGTTCAACAAGGACAATGCCCAGAAACCGGCGGTCAAGGTGTGCGTCATCGAGAAACAGGTCTTTGACGGCTCGCGCCTCAGCGAGATCGCAGCGCTGCCGTCGCGCAACGACCTGATCGCAGGCATCATGGGAGCGCTCAACGCGCCGGCCCAGGGTATCGTCGGCGCAATCAACGCCGTTATGAGCGATATCGTGTATGCGATTGACGCAATCGAGAAGAAGAAATCACAAGCTGCGTGACGTACATCCGACTTTTGAACAATCTCAATTTTCAGTCCCTGTGAGGAGATACAACAATGTCAGTTATTGACGAAATCGTCGAAAAAATCGAGAAACTTACGCTTCTTGAAGCTTCCGAGCTCAAGAAGGCACTCGAAGACAAGTTCGGCGTTACCGCCTCCGCTCCGATGATGATGGCGGGCCCGATGCCCGGCGCCGCTGCCCCGGCAGCCGAAGTGGAAGAGAAGACCGAGTTCAATGTGGAGCTCACCGCTGCAGGCACGAACAAGATCAACGTGATCAAGGTTGTGCGCGCGGCGACGAGCCTTGGACTCAAGGAAGCCAAAGACCTCGTGGACGGTGCACCGAGCGTCGTGAAGGAAGCCCTTCCGAAGGCCGATGCCGAGAAGCTGAAAAAGGAACTCGAGGACGCCGGCGCGACCGTCGTTCTGAAGTAAGGTGCATCCAACAGCGTCAGGTTCGATCATTCCGCATTCTCGATCGGGTCGACACGCTCACGGAGCATCGACATCTCTCTGCGACAAGTTCGGGTCGGCGTAAGCGTCGGCCCGATCTTGTCGTTTTGTCACGCCATCCCGACCGCGCGGGAATGGCCACCACTTGAGACGGCAGCCACCACTCACGAAGGAGCACAGCATTGGCCACGAAAGCAGCGACCGCGACCCCTGAGGTTCTTTCATCTCTCGGGTTGACCCCGATCGGACATGGGCGCTATAGCTTCGGACGGATCCGCCAGGTCATCGAATATCCGAATTTCCTCGACGTCCAGAAGGAATCCTACGAACAATTTCTGCAGGAGCGTGTGCCTCCGGCGCAGCGCACATTGACCGGGCTGCAGCAGGTGTTCGTCACCAATTTTCCCATCACCGACGCGCGCGAAAACTACATCCTCGAATTCATCGAGTACTTCATCGAAAAGCCGAAGTACTCCGTTAATGAATGCCAGGAGCGCGGTCTGACCTATGCCGTGCCGCTGAAGGCACGGCTGCGGCTTTCGAGCAAATCCGACAATCCGTCGAGCCAGGATTTCCTCGAGACCGTTGAACAGGAAGTGTATCTCGGCAACCTGCCGTACATGACCGAGAAGGGCACGTTTATCATCAACGGCGCGGAACGCGTGGTCGTCAGCCAGTTGCACAGGTCGCCCGGCGTGTTCTTCGGCGAGTCCCTGCATCCGAACGGCACAAAAATGTTCAGCGCCCGCGTGATTCCGTTCCGCGGCAGTTGGGTCGAATTTGCCACCGACATCAATTCGGTCATGTACGCGTACATCGACCGCAAGAAGAAATTCCCCGTCACAACACTGCTGCGTGCCCTCGGCTATTCCACGAACCGCGAACTGCTCGAACTTTTCGAACTCGTGGAGGAACTGCCCATCTCGCGTGCGAAGGTGGACCAGTCCATCGGCGCCATCCTCTGCGAGGAGGTCATCGACGAAAAGACGGGCGAGCTGCTCGTGCAGGCCGAGACGGAGCTCGACGAAGATCTCGTCATGTCGCTGCTCGAACACGGCGTCAAGAAGGTGCGCGTGTACAAGACCGACAGCGAGAACGCGCTCGTCATCGCCAACACGATCCATAAAGATGAATCGCGCAGCGACGAAGAAGCTCTCGAGATGATCTACAAGCAGTTGCGTTCGGGTGACGCTCCCGATCTCGACACTGCCCGCGGACTCATCGACCGCCTCTTCTTCAACCCCAAGCGCTACGACCTCGGCGTCGTCGGCCGCTACCGCCTCAACCGCAAGCTCAAGCTGACGGTCGAGCCCGAAGTCACCACACTGACCCGCGACGACATCGTCGCGATCGTCCGCTTCCTGATCCGCCTGATGCAGGCGCAGGAGTCCGTGGACGACATCGATCATCTGGGCAACCGCCGCGTGCGTACCGTTGGCGAACAGCTCGCGGCGCAGTACAACGTCGGCGTCTCGCGCATGGCGCGCACCATCAAGGAGCGCATGAACATCCGCGACGTGGAATCGTTCACGCCCGCCGATCTGGTCAACGCGCGTACGATCTCGAGCGTGGTGAACGCGTTCTTCGGAACGAACCAGCTCTCGCAGTTCATGGATCAGACGAATCCGCTTTCGGAACTGACACACAAGCGCCGCATGTCGGCGCTCGGTCCCGGCGGTCTCACCCGCGAGCGCGCGGGCTTCGAAGTGCGCGACGTGCACTACACGCATTACGGCCGCCTCTGCCCGATCGAGACGCCGGAAGGCCCGAACATCGGCCTTATTTCGTCGCTGTGTATTCACGGACGTGTCAACGACTTCGGCTTCATCGAGACGCCGTACCGCGTGGTCAAAAACGGCAAGGTCACAACGGAAATCGTGTATCTCTCCGCAGAGGAAGAGGACACGGCGGTCATCGCGCAGGCGAATGCCGAGCTGAAACCCGACGGCGCTTTTGCGTCCGACAAGGTGAAGGCGCGCTACCGCGGAGATTTCCCGGTGGTTGCAAAGGACGAAGTTGCGTACATGGACGTGGCCCCGAATCAGATCGTGAGCCCGGCCGCTGCGCTGATTCCCTTCCTCGAGCATGACGATGCAAACCGCGCGCTCATGGGATCGAACATGCAGCGCCAGGGCGTGCCCCTGCTGCGTCCCGAAGCGCCCGTGGTCGGCACGGGTCTCGAGGAGAAGGTTGCCCGCGACTCATACGCCATGATCATCGCCGAATACGATGGCGAGGTGCTCTTTGTGGATGCGAACCGCATCCGTGTCAAATACAATATCGGCCGCTCGGCCGAAGACACACTCGCGAATTTCGACGCGCAGGGTGTCGCGGAATACGAGCTGATCAAGTTCTTCCGTACGAATCAGGACACGTGCATCAACCAGCGTCCGATCGTCAAGCCGGGCCAGTCGTTCAAACAGGGCGATGTGCTCGCCGACGGCAGCTCGACGCAGAGCGGCGAACTCGCCCTCGGACGCAACGTGCTCGTGGCCTTTATGCCGTGGCGCGGTTACAACTTCGAGGACGCCATCATCGTCAGCGAACGCCTCGTCGCGGAGGACATCTTCACGTCGATTCACATCGAGGAGTTTGAACTCCAGGTGCGCGACACGAAACGCGGCGAAGAGGAACTCACGCGCGAAATTCCGAACGTGTCGGAAGAAGCGACAAAGGACCTCGACGAAGACGGCATCGTGCGCGTTGGCGCGGAAGTACGCGAGAACGACATCATCATCGGCAAGATCACGCCGAAGGGCGAGTCCGACCCGACACCGGAAGAGAAGCTTCTCAAGGCCATTTTCGGCGACAAGGCGGGCGACGTAAAAGACGCCTCCCTGAAGGCGCCTCCGGGCATGAAGGGCATTGTCATCAAGACGAAGCTGTTCAGCCGCAAGAAAAAGGAGAGCGATCAGAAGAAGGAGGAGAAGCGCCGCTACGATCTTCTCGAGTCGGATTACGACCGCCGGAAACAGCAGTCAGTCCGCCTTCTGGCCGACAAGCTCACATCGCTGCTCGAAGGCCAGAAGCTTGCGGGTGTCCGCGATGTGGAAGGCAAGAGCGTCATCCGCGGCGGCACGGTTGTGAAGGACGACACGTTCCACACGCTGCTCGACGCGGTCGAGACGCTTGATCCGTCGCAGGACTGGACCGAGACACCGAAGCTCAACGCGCTCGTCCGCCGCATGTACGCCAACTACACCGTGTCGCGCAAGGAAATCGATGACGATTACAAGCGTGAGAAGGGCAAGATCCAGATCGGTGATGAATTGCAGCCGGGTATCGTGCAGTTGGCGAAGGTGTACATCGCGAAGAAGCGCAAGCTCTCGATCGGCGACAAGATGGCCGGCCGGCACGGAAACAAGGGTGTCGTGTCCAATGTGGTACCCGTGCAGGACATGCCGTTCCTCGCGGACGGCACCCCGGTCGACATCGTCCTCAACCCGCTGGGCGTGCCCTCGCGAATGAATCTCGGACAGTTGTACGAAACCGCCCTCGGATGGGTCGGCAAGCGTCTCCACTGCAGCTTCGCCTCCCCGATTTTCGACGGCGCCGCGTGGACGGAAATCCGCGATCTGATGGGCGCCGTGGGGCTGCCCATGACAGGCAAAACCGAATTGCATGACGGCCGCACCGGTGAGAAGTTCGACCAGCCGGTCACCGTCGGTTTCATCTACATGCTGAAACTCTCCCACCTCGTGGACGATAAAATCCACGCCCGTTCTATCGGACCGTACAGCCTCATTACGCAGCAGCCGCTCGGCGGCAAGGCGCAGTTCGGCGGCCAGCGTTTCGGCGAGATGGAAGTGTGGGCGCTCGAGGCCTACGGCGCGGCGCACGTGCTGCAGGAAATCCTGACCGTAAAGAGCGACGACGTGCAGGGACGCGCGAAGGTGTACGAAGCCATCGTCAAAGGCGAGAACCTCCCCGAACCGAACGTTCCCGAATCCTTCAATGTGCTCGTCCGCGAGCTGCAGGGACTCGGACTCGAAATCAAGATCGAGTGATCCTTTTTTCGGCCCGCGACCACACGATACCGGTGATGAATGAAGAACCGATTGGAGACTGACGATGCCGTTTAAAACACAAGACGCCGTAAAGAAGAATTTCACGAAGATCTCGATCAGCCTCGCATCGTCCGATGCGATACTCGCCCGTTCCTACGGCGAGGTGAGCAAACCCGAAACGATCAATTACCGCTCCTTCCGTCCTGAAAAAGACGGATTGTTCTGCGAAAAAATATTCGGTCCTGTCCGCGATTGGGAATGCCATTGCGGCAAGTACAAACGTATCCGCTACAAGGGCATCATCTGCGACCGCTGCGGCGTCGAGGTGACACAGAAATCGGTGCGCCGCGAGCGCATGGGCCATATCTCCCTGGCCGTGCCCGTCGTGCACATCTGGTATTTCCGTTCGTTGCCCAGCAAGATCGCGAATATCCTCGGCCTTTCGTCGAAGGAACTCGAGCGTATCATCTACTACGAGAATTACGTTGTGATCAATCCTGGTCCGACGAGTTTCCCGCGCCCCTTCGGCGCGCTCGATGAAATCCTCAACGACGACGATCCCGAGAAAGTCGACAAGGCGCTTTTCCGCAACGACATCACGCTGTTGACGGAAGAGGAGTACCTCGACATCCTCGCGGGCCTCGATCCGTCGAATCAGGATCTCGACGACGATGACCCGAACAAGTTCATCGCGCTGATCGGCGGCGACGCCATCAAGCGCCTCCTGCGCCTGATCAACATCGAAAAGCTTGGCGACCGTTTGCGCTATCAGATCAGCGTCGAGACCTCGCAGCAGAAGAAGCAGGAAGCGATCAAACGCCTGCGCGTCGTGTCGGCCTTCATGACCGAAGAGATCGAGCCGCGCAACAAACCCGAGTGGATGGTGCTCGACGTGATCCCCGTGATCCCGCCCGAACTGCGCCCGCTCGTGCCTCTCGAAGGCGGACGTTTCGCAACCTCCGATCTGAACGATCTCTATCGCCGCGTGATCATCCGCAACAACCGACTCAAACGCCTCATCGACATCAAGGCGCCTGAGGTGATCCTCCGCAACGAAAAGCGCATGCTTCAGGAGGCCGTCGACTCGCTGTTCGACAACAGCCGCCGCGTGAACTCCGTGCGCAGCGAGAACAACCGCGCGCTCAAATCGCTTTCCGACATGCTTAAGGGCAAGCAGGGGCGCTTCCGTCAGAACCTTCTCGGCAAGCGCGTCGACTACTCCGGCCGTTCGGTGATCGTGGTCGGTCCCGAGATGAAGCTGCATCAGTGCGGTCTGCCGAAGGACATGGCGGTGGAGCTGTTCAAGCCCTTCATCATCCGCAAGCTCATCGAACGCGGTATCGTGAAGACCGTGAAGAGCGCGAAGAAAGTTGTGGACAAAAAAGGTCCGGAAGTCTGGGATATTCTCGAGAAGATCATCGACGGCCATCCGGTGCTTCTGAACCGCGCACCGACGCTGCACCGCCTGGGCATTCAGGCCTTCCAGCCGCTGCTCGTGGAAGGTAAGGCGATCCGTCTGCATCCGCTGGTCTGTACCGCGTTCAACGCCGACTTCGACGGCGATCAGATGGCCGTACACGTCCCGCTCTCGTTCGACGCACAGCTCGAGGCGATGATCCTCATCCTCTCCGCGCACAACATCCTCTCGCCGCAGAACGGCGCGCCGATCGCGATCCCGAACCAGGAAATCGTGCTCGGGTGTTATTACCTGACCAAGGCGCTTCCGGGCGATCGTGGCGAGGGCAAGGTGTTTTCGTCGATGGATGAAGCCGTCATCGCGTACGACCAGAAACGCGTCGGTCTGCATGCCCGCGTGAAAGTGCGCGTGGCGGTGCCGGTCGAATTGCGTCGCGACGGTCGCGCGCAGCAGATGGTGGACACGACCATGGGTCGCATCATCTTCAACCGCATCGTGCCCGCCGAGATCGGGTTCATCAACGAACTGCTGACGAAGCGCCGTCTTGTGCAGATCATCGGAGGCATTTTCCACCGCCTCGGCAATCTGCGCACCGTGCGTTTCCTCGACGATCTCAAGGATCTCGGATTCGGATACGCGACTGCCGGCGGGCTGTCCATCAGCATCTCCGACGTGGAAATTCCGGATGAGAAAAACGTGCTCATCGACAAGGCGCAGTCCGATGTCGAAAAGATCATGCAGCAGTATCAGCGCGGTTTCATCACGAACGGCGAACGCTACAACAAGGTGATCGACATCTGGACGCGCACGACGAACCGCGTCGCGGACAAACTCTTCGACACGTTGCAGAACAGCCAGAACGGATTCAACTCGCTGTACATGATGATGGACTCCGGCGCCCGTGGTTCGAAGGAACAGGTGCGCCAGCTTGCCGGTATGCGCGGTCTGATGGCGAAGCCGCAGAAGACACTCACCGGTCAGACGGGTGAAATCATCGAGAACCCGATCACCGCGAACTTCCGCGACGGTCTCTCCATTCTCGAGTACTTCATCTCGACACACGGTGCGCGCAAGGGTCTCGCCGACACGGCTCTCAAGACCGCCGATGCGGGATACCTCACGCGTCGTCTCGTTGACGTGGCGCAGGACATGGCCGTGACCGAGTTCGACTGCAACACAATCCGTGGTGTGAGCGTCGAAGCTTTGAAGGAAGGCGAGGACATCAAGGAGCCACTGCACGAGCGCATACTCGGGCGCGTGTCGCTGCTCGACGTTCGCGAACCGCTGTCCGGCGAACTGCTCGTCAGCGCCGGTGAAATGATCGATGAAGACCGCGCAGGAGCCATCGCGCGCACATCGATCGAATCCGTGGTCATCCGTTCCGCTCTCACCTGTGAAGCCAAGCGCGGCGTCTGCGCGCGTTGTTACGGACGCAACCTCACGTCGAGCCGTCTGGTCGACGTGGGCGAGGCCGTCGGTATCATCGCCGCGCAGTCGATCGGCGAGCCGGGCACGCAGCTTACCCTGCGTACCTTCCACATCGGCGGTACTGCAAGCCGCATCGCGGCGCAGTCGCAGATCTCGACACGTTTCGAGGGACGCGTGCAGTTCGAAGGCCTCAAGTACGTCACGCATTCCGACGAGGATGAGGAGAAGTACATCGCGGTCAATCGCAACGGCGTGATCAACATCCTCGATCCCGACAACCGCGTAATCTCGAAATACGACGTACCCTACGGTGCGTCCATCGTGGTCAACGAAGGTCGCAGCGTGGCGAAGGGCGAAGTGCTGTACGAATGGGATCCCTACAATGCAACCATCATCGCCGAACACGACGGCGTGGTGCAGTTCGCGGATCTCTTCGAAGGACGCACGTACCGCGAGGAACCCGACGAACAGACGGGCCACATCCAGAAAGTCGTAACCGACACGAAGGACAAGGCGTTGAATCCCATGATTCAGATCGCCGATTCCAAAGGCAACGTGCTTGTGTCGTACAACACCCCCGTGCGCGCGCACCTTACCGTCGAAAACGGCCAGAACGTTGTTGCCGGTACCGTGCTCGTCAAGATTCCGCGCGAGATCGGAAAGACGCGCGATATCACGGGCGGTCTGCCCCGCGTGACCGAACTCTTCGAGGCGCGCAGTCCGCAGAATCCTTCCATCGTCAGCGAGATCGACGGCGTTGTGAATTTCGGTGCGATGAAACGCGGCTCCCGCGAAATTATCGTGACCAGTCACGACGGTTCCGACATCCGCACATATCTCGCTCCCATCGGCCGCCACGTGCTTGTGCAGCTCTACGACCACGTGCGCGCGGGCGAGCCGCTCACCGACGGCGCGGTGAATCCGCACGACATCCTGCGCATCAAGGGCGCCGGTGCGGTGCAGGAATACCTGGTGAATGAAATCCAGGAAGTGTACCGCATGCAGGGCGTGAAGATCAACGACAAACACATCGAGATCATCGTCCGCCAGATGTTGCAGAAGGTGCGCATGATCAACCCTGGTGATACACGCTTCCTCGAGGGTGATGTTGTCGAGCGTTTCCGCGTGGTGGAAACCAACCAGGAACTCGCGGACAAGGTCATCATCACGGCGAAGAACGACTCGAAATACAAGCGCGGCCAGATTGTTCCCAAGAAGAAGATCCGGGAAATCAATCTCGAGCTCAAGAAGAAGGGCAAGGAAGGTGCGGACTACCGCGATCCGGAGCCCGCGAGCTACGAACCGATCCTTCTGGGCATCACCCAGGCCTCGCTGACGACCGAAAGCTTCATTTCCGCAGCATCCTTCCAGGAGACCACGAAAGTGCTCACAGAGGCCGCCATTGAGGCCAAAGAGGACAATCTGATGGGCCTGAAGGAGAACGTCATCATCGGTCACCTCATTCCGGCGGGCACGGGCTTGAAGAAATTCAAGAACATCGTGGTTGTCTCGGCGGACGAGGAAATGGATAGCCTCGTGGAAGCGGAGGAATTCGTTACCGCGAAATAACGAGAGACGCGGGGCGGATTTTTCGCGAAATTTGCCCCGCGTTTCTTTTTTTTCTGAGCCCAAGCCCTTATCTACGGCTCTTTTTAGGGAACGGGGGACGGAATCGTACCATCCCTCTTGACATTTTCACGAAAAATTCTTACGTTAATAAGCTCTTGCGAGTTTTTTTCGACTCCAACGCATTTTTCCGCCATTCAACGAACGAAGGTTTCATCAGTGCCGACGATCAGTCAACTCATCCGAAAAGGCCGCGAAGTGGTCACGGTAAAAAGCAAGGCCCCGGCCCTGCAATCGTGCCCCCAGAAGCGCGGCGTCTGCACGCGTGTCTATACGACAACACCCAAGAAGCCGAACTCGGCGCTCCGCAAGGTTGCCCGCGTCCGTCTTTCCAACGGCATTGAGGTGACCGCGTACATCCCCGGTGAAGGCCACAACCTTCAGGAGCACTCGATCGTCCTGATTCGTGGCGGCCGTGTGAAGGACCTTCCGGGCGTGCGCTACCACATCATCCGTGGCACCCTCGACACACAGGGCGTGCAGAACCGGAAACAGGCGCGTTCGAAGTACGGCGCGAAGAGACCCAAATAGTAATCCTCGTCCATCGACACACCATCGGACACTTGTCATGAGAAAGAAACGCGCAGAACGCAGGATACTTACGCCAGACCCGAAATTCAACGACACCCTCGTGTCGCGGTTCATCAATAACCTGCAGTTGCAGGGCAAGAAGACGACCGCGCAGCGCATTCTGTACAGCGCGTTTGATGTGATCGAGGAGCGTACAAAGCAGCCCGGGTACGAGATTTTCCGCAAGGCCGTGTTCAACGCGCAGCCCTTGATCGAAGTCCGCGCCCGCCGAGTCGGCGGTGCCACGTACCAGGTCCCGATGGAAGTGCGCGCTGAGCGCCGCACCGCCCTCGCGATCCGCTGGCTTCTGAATGCATCCCGGTCGCGCGCCGACAAGTCGATGACGCGCCGTCTCGCAGCCGAACTCATCGCCGCCGCCAACAACGAAGGCGGGGCAATCAAGAAAAAAGACGACGTACACCGTATGGCTGAGGCCAACAAGGCGTTCGCTCATTTCAAGTGGTAAACCCGGACGCCAGCTCCCCGAACTGAAACACCCTCCATGGCAAAGCGCGAATTCACACTCGAAAAGACCCGCAACATCGGTATCATGGCGCATATCGATGCAGGGAAAACCACCACGACGGAGCGCATCCTGTTCTATACGGGCGTGCTGCACCGCATGGGCGAGGTGCATGACGGCGCTGCCACGATGGACTGGATGGAGCAGGAAAAGGAGCGCGGCATCACGATCACGAGTGCCGCAACCACGTGCTTCTGGCGCAACAACCGTATCAATATCATCGATACACCGGGTCATGTCGACTTCACCGTCGAGGTCGAGCGCTCACTCCGTGTGCTCGACGGCGCCGTGGCGCTGTTCTGCGCCGTTGGAGGTGTTGAGCCGCAGTCGGAAACCGTCTGGCGTCAGGCGGATAAGTACCGTGTGCCGCGTCTCGCCTTCGTCAACAAGATGGACCGTGTCGGCGCCGATTTTTATCACGCCGTGGAAATGATGCGCCAGCGTCTCGGCGCAAACGCCATCCCCATAGATCTTCCCATCGGACAGGGTGAAACCTTCGTCGGCACGCTCGACCTCATCACGATGCAGGCGCGTATCTACCACGAAGAGAGCTTCGGCAACACCTGGGACGAGATTCCCATACCGACCGACCTGCAGTCTGCCGCGCACGAGTATCGCACGAAGATGCTCGAAGCCGTGGCCGACGTCGACGACTCGCTGCTCGTGAAGTACCTCGACGGCGAGGAGATCAGCCCGACCGAGATCATGCGTGTTCTCCGCGAGGCGACGATACAGATGAAAATCGTGCCCGTGACCTGCGGTTCGTCCTTCAAGAACAAGGGCGTGCAGCGGTTGCTCGATTCCATCGTCGAGTTCCTCCCGTCGCCTACCGACGTCGGTACGACCATCGGTCATCACGTGAATCTGACCGATCACGTCGAGCGTCGTCCCGCCGATGATGAGAAATTCTCGGCCCTCGCATTCAAGGTAGCCACCGATCCGTACGTGGGAAAATTGATCTTTTTCCGTGTGTACAGCGGGGCGGTCAACGCCGGTTCCTACGTGTACAATTCGATTTCCGGCAAAAAAGAGCGTATCGGGCGCATCCTTCGCATGCATGCGAACCATCGCGAGGACGTGGAAACCGCCTACACGGGCGACATCTGCGCGGCGATCGGACTCAAGTTCACGAAGACCGGCGACACGCTGTGTGATCAGGGTGATCCCATCGTGCTCGAAAAAATGGAATTCCCGGATCCCGTGATCGACATCGCCATCGAGCCGAAAACAAAGGCCGATCAGGAGCATCTCTCCGAGGCCATTCAGAAGCTCGCCGACGAGGATCCGACGTTCAAGGTCCGTTCCGACCAGGAGACAGGCCAGACCATCATCAGCGGCATGGGCGAGCTGCATTTGGAAATTCTCATCGACCGCATGAAGCGTGAGTTCGGTGTCGAGGCCAATGTCGGCAAGCCGCAGGTTGCGTACCGTGAATCCATCCGCAAGAAGGTGGAGGCCGAGGGCAAGTTTGTGCGCCAGAGCGGCGGCCGCGGCCAGTTCGGTCATGTATGGATCGAAATGGAGCCCAACGAAAAGGGCAAGGGATACGAGTTCATCGACGGCATCGTCGGCGGCGTCATTCCTCGCGAGTATATTCCCGCAGTGTCCGAAGGTATCCGCGAATCCATGCGCAACGGCGTGCTGGCCGGATACCCGGTGGAAGACATCAAAGTGCGTCTGTTCGACGGTTCCTATCACGATGTCGACTCGTCCGAAATGGCTTTCAAGATCGCCGGTTCGATGGCGTTCAAGGAAGCCGCTCGCAGGGCGGAGCCGGTGATTTTGGAGCCGATATTCTCCGTCGAGGTCGTCACTCCCGAGGAGTATATGGGGAATGTTGTGGGCGATCTCAATTCGCGGCGCGGCCGTATTGAAGGCATGGGCACGCGCAGCGACGCGCAGGTGGTGAAAGTGCTGGTTCCGTTATCCGAGATGTTCGGGTATGCGACCACGCTGCGCTCCATCTCGCAGGGCCGCGCCCTGTACACCATGCACTTCAGCCACTACGAAGAAGTGCCGAAATCGATCCAGGAACAGATCATCGAAAAGTTCCAGGGCAAAAAGGCAAGCAAGTAACGGTCGGCACACCAGAGAATTCGTTCACAACAATACACCAGACAGTCAGAGGAGCTATACCACCATGGCAAAAGAGAAATTCGAAAGGACGAAACCCCACGTCAACATTGGGACCATCGGCCACGTCGATCACGGCAAGACCACGTTGACGGCTGCCATCACGATGACACTCTCCCGCCAGGGTCTTTCGGAAGTTCGCACGTTCGATTCCATCGACAACGCGCCCGAAGAGCGTGAGCGCGGTATCACCATCGCGACGGCGCACGTCGAGTACCAGACGGCCGAGCGCCACTACGCGCACGTCGACTGTCCCGGTCACGCCGATTACGTCAAGAACATGATCACCGGCGCAGCGCAGATGGACGGCGCGATCCTCGTCGTCGCGGCCACCGACGGCCCGATGCCGCAGACCCGCGAGCACATCCTTCTTGCCCGCCAGGTGGGCGTGCCCCGCATCGTGGTGTTCATGAACAAGGTCGACGCAGTCGACGATCCCGAGCTTCTGGAACTCGTCGAACTCGAACTTCGCGAACTGCTCAGCTCGTATGAATTCCCCGGCGATGAGATTCCCATAGTGCGCGGCAGCGCGCTCCGCGCCCTCGAGGCCGGTACGGATGCTTCGACCCCGCTCACCGACGAGCGTTTCGTCTGCATCACCGAGCTCATGGCCGCCTGCGACAGCTACATCCCCATACCGCAGCGCGAAGTGGACAAGCCCTTCCTGATGTCGATCGAAGACGTGTTCTCGATCACCGGCCGCGGCACCGTGGGCACCGGTCGTATCGAGCGCGGTCGCGTGCATGTCCAGGACGAAGTCGAACTGATCGGCCTCGGCCACCACAAGAAGAGCGTCGTGACGGGCGTTGAAATGTTCCGCAAGGAACTCGAAGAAGGTATGGCCGGTGACAACGTCGGTCTGCTTCTCCGCGGCGTCGACAAGACCGAGCTCGAGCGCGGCATGGTTATCGCGAAGCCGGGCAGCATCACCCCGCACAAGAAATTCCTCGCGCAGGTGTACGTGTTGAAGAAAGAAGAAGGCGGCCGCCACACTCCGTTCTTCAACAACTACCGTCCGCAGTTCTACTTCCGTACGACCGACGTGACTGGCGTTGTCCAGCTTCCCGAAGGCACGGAAATGGTCATGCCCGGTGACAACGTCGACGGCATGCTCGTGGAACTCATCACGCCGATCGCCATGGAAGAAGGTCTCCGTTTCGCCGTGCGCGAAGGCGGCCGTACCGTGGGCGCAGGCGTCGTCGCGAAGATTGTCGAGTAAGAAAAGGAATGTGATTGGCGGGTCGTTCGAACGGCCCGCCAATCTTCATCAGAAGACAGAGCAGGAACACCCGTGGCACAGCAGAAAATTCGCATAAAGCTCAAGTCGTACGACCATCATCTCATCGACAAATCGGCCGAGAAGATCATCAAGACCGTGAAATCGACGGGCGCTGTCGTGTCGGGTCCGATTCCGCTTCCTACGAAGCGATCAGTATACACGGTGCTCCGCTCGCCCCACGTCGACAAGAAGTCGCGCGAACAGTTTGAAACACGGTCGCACAAGCGGCTCATCGATATTTTCAACTCCACACAGCGCACGGTGGACAGCCTCATGAAGCTGGAACTCCCCGCAGGCGTTGATGTGGAAATCAAGGTGTAATCAGGACGGACGGACCAGCCATGCCTGGATTGTTAGGAAAAAAACTCGGAATGACAAGCATCTTCGATGCGAAAGGGAAAATGATTCCCTGTACCGTGATCGAAGCGGGTCCCTGCACCGTGTTGCAGATTCGCACGAAGGACAAGGACGGCTATAATGCCGTGCAGTTGGGCTTCGGCGAGCGACGGGAAAAGAACGTCACGAAACCGGCCATGGGCCAGTTCCGGAAACTGCATCTGCAGCCGTCCCGGCACATCCGCGAGTTCAAGGGCTTCGAGCAGGGCTCGTTGAATCCCGGTGACGCGGTGACCGTGAGCATGTTCGCCGAAGGCGACAAGGTCACGATCGCGGGCAGGTCGAAGGGCAAGGGTTTCCAGGGCGTCATGCGTCGTCACGGCTTCGGCGGTGTCGGTGGCACGACCCACGGCCAGAGCGACCGCCTTCGTGCGCCCGGTTCCATCGGCGCCAGCTCCTATCCGTCCCGTGTTTTCCGCGGACAGCGGATGGCGGGCCGCATGGGTAACGCGCGTGTCACGTACAAGAACTTGAAAGTCGTGCGCGTGATCCCGGAATCGAACGTGATTCTGGTCAAGGGCGCGGTGCCCGGCGCGAAGCAGGGCCTCCTCGAGATTCATAAGCAGGCGTAACGGGATCAACATGAAAGCGCAGAGTTACAGCACAAACGGAAGCCAGGGGCAGGAGATCTCGCTCAACGACGAGATCTTCGGAATCGAGCCCAACGCGCACGTGGTCTATCAGGCCGTCCGCGTTCATCTGGCGAATCGCCGTCAGGGCACACATCAAACCAAGGAACGTTCCGACGTCAGCGGCGGCGGCAAGAAGCCGTGGCGACAGAAGGGCCGCGGTACCGCACGCGCGGGTTCCTCACGTTCACCATTGTGGGTTGGCGGCGGCACGATTTTCGGACCGCGTCCGCGCGACTATCGCATGAAGCTGCCGATGAAGGTGCGTCAGATCGCCCGCAAGTCGGCCTACGCCATGAAGGCGCAGGACAAGCAGCTTATGGTCATCGACGATTTTACGGTGAATGAGCCGAAGACGCGCGAAGTATTCGCGATTCTGAAGGCGCTCTCCCTCGATGCGCGCAAGACGCTGCTCATCGTGCCCGCATACGACGCCAATCTCTGGCGCGCGGGTCGGAACATCGCAACCTTGAAAATAGTCGAGGCTTCGCGCGCGTCCACCTACGACATTCTGAACAATCAGATGCTTCTGATTCAGAAGAGCGCCTTGCCTGTCATCGAATCAAGCTTCACCAGAATCTAGGACGGAAGAGCGAGCATGAGTACCATCATCAAACGTCCGATACTGACGGAGAAGATGACGCTGCTGGGCGAGAAGCGCCAGTACGCGTTCGAAGTCGCCATCGATTCCAACAAGATCGAGATCGCAAAGGCGATCGAGAAGCGCTTTTCCGTGAGTGTCACGAGCGTCCGGACTATCCGCTATCGCGGAAAGACCAAGGTGCACTTCACGCGCAAGGGCCGTTTCTCCGGAAACCGCGCCTCGTGGAAGAAGGCGATTGTCACACTGGCGGAAGGCCAGACCATCGAGTTGCTCGAGGGATAAGCGGTCAATTACGATCCAGATTGCAGAGGATATAACCGTGGCTATACGAAAATTACGACCGATGACTCCCGCGACGCGATATTATTCTATCGCGACGTTCGAGGAATTGACGCGAAGCACGCCCGAAAAATCGCTGCTCGCTCCGCTCTCCAAGAGCGGTGGCCGCAACGCGAAGGGCCGCATCACCTCGCGCCATCGCGGCGGCGGTCACAAGCGCATGTATCGCATCATCGATTTCAAGCGCAACAAGATCGGCGTTCCCGGAACGGTGACGACCATAGAATACGATCCGAACCGCTCGGCGCGCATCGCTCTCGTGACCTACAAGGACGGCGACAAGCGGTACATTCTTGCGCCGCAGTCGCTGCGCGTGGGTGAAGTGATCGAATCGGGTCCGACCGCGGAAATCAAGGATGGCAATACGTTGCCGCTCCAGAACATTCCGCTGGGCACCTTCATTCACAACATCGAGCTGAAGCCCGGCAAGGGTGGCCAGATCGCGCGTAGCGCGGGCAATTCGGCTCAGATCGTTGCGAAGGAAGGCGAGTACGCGCAGGTGCGTCTCCCGAGCGGCGAAGTGCGCATGGTGCGTATGAACTGCATGGCTACCATCGGCATAGTGAGCAACAGCGATCACGAGAACATCAGCTACGGCAAGGCCGGCCGCATGCGCTGGCTTGGCGTGCGTCCGCAGACCCGCGGTATGGCGATGAACCCGGTCGATCACCCGATGGGTGGCGGCGAGGGCAAGTCCAAATCCGGCGGCGGCCGCCAGCATCCCGTGTCGCCTTGGGGTCTGTACGCCAAGGGTCAGAAGACACGCAAGAAGAAGAATCAGTCCAACAAGTATATCATCAAGTCGCGGAAGAAGAAGTAATGGCTCGTTCACTCAAGAAAGGTCCGTTTGTGGACGAGAAGCTGTTCGCGAAGGTGGAGCAGCTCAACGCCACGAATCAGAAGCGCGTCGTGAAGACTTGGGCGCGTCGTTCGACCATTCCGCCCGATTTTATCGGGCATACCTTCGCGGTGCACAACGGCAACAAGTTCATTCCGGTGTACGTGCAGGAAAACATGATCGGGCACAAGCTCGGCGAGTTCGCACCCACCCGCATTTTTCGCGGGCATCCCGGAACAAAAGCAGAAAAAGCATCCCGTTAATCAGGTGGCACAATGGCATTGGAAGCACGCGCAATAAAGAGATTCATCCCCGGCTCGCCGCGAAAAATGCGGCTTGTCGCTGACCTGATCCGTGGCAGGAACGTCGAGGATGCAATCAACATTCTGCACTTTTCGCCCAAGCACGCTTCAAAGGTGTGCGAGGTAACACTTCGTTCGGCCATCGCAAATCTCCAGAATGCGAAGGACACCGGGCGTCTCGATCCGCACAACGTCTTCGTTAAAACGGTGATGGTGGACGGCGGCCCCATGGCGAAACGTGTACTGCCGGCTCCGATGGGCCGCGCGTACCGGGTCCGCAAACGGACAAATCATCTTACAATCGTCGTTTCCGAAAAAGAGTAGGCATCAGGAGGATCCTTGGGTCAGAAGACACATCCGGTCGGTCTCCGATTGGGCATCGTCCGGGAATGGGACGCGAACTGGTACGAAGAGCGCACTTTCGCTTCCAAACTGGAAGAAGATCTCATGATCCGGAATTATATCCGGAATCGCCTCAAGAAGGCGGGCATTTCGCGCGTGGTCATCGAGCGGACGCCGAAGCGCGTCGTACTGGCCATCCACACTTCTCGGCCGGGCGTTGTCATCGGCAAGAGCGGCAAGGAAATCGCGCAGCTTGAGGAAGAACTGAAGAAAGTGACGAATAAGGATGTCAAAATCCTGATCTCCGAGATCAAGCGTCCGGAACTCGATGCCTATCTGGTGGCGGAGAATATCGCCACGCAGCTCGAGGGCCGCGTGTCGTTTCGCCGCGCGATGAAAGCCGCGATTACGTCGGCGATGCGCATGGGCGCCGAAGGCGTGCGTGTCATGTGCGCCGGCCGACTCGGCGGTGCGGAAATGTCGCGCACGGAGCAGTACAAGGACGGGCGCATTCCACTGCACACGCTGCGCGCCGATATCGACTATGCCGTCACCACGGCCCAGACCGTCTACGGCTCGATCGGCGTGAAGGTGTGGATCTGCAAGGGCGACGTGATCGGGAACAGATTTGCCGGGACCGCGACGCGATAAAGGCGCGGAGCAAGGCACAGGAAAGCGAGGAATCAACCCATGTTAATGCCGAAAAGAGTAAAATTCCGCAAGGCGCAGCGCGGCCGCATGAGCGGTAAAGCGTTCCGCGGCTCGAGCATCGCCTTCGGATCATTTGGAATCAAGGCCCTGGAGCCGGGCTGGATCACCAGCCGTCAGATCGAAGCGGCGCGTGTTGCTCTCAACCGCACGATGAAGCGCGACGGACAGGTTTGG
Organism: Ignavibacteriota bacterium; assembly: GCA_016218045.1. Lineage (NCBI taxonomy): Bacteria > Pseudomonadati > Ignavibacteriota > Ignavibacteriota bacterium. Next base: position 77,412 of record JACRFB010000072.1, on the reverse strand, counting down.
ATCCGCATTTTCCCCGACAAGCCCGTTTCGAAGAAGCCGCTCGAAACTCGTATGGGAAAAGGTAAGGGCGCGCCCGAATTCTGGGTGGCCGTTGTGAAACCGGGTCGTGTGATGTTCGAGGTGGGCGGCGTGACGTCCAAGCTCGCTCACGAAGCGCTACGCCTCGCGGCGCACAAGCTGCCCCTTAAAACGAAGATCGTCACGCGCCCCGATTACGTCGGCGAATAATAGGACCGATCGCAAGATGAAAGCCACAGAAATACGACAAATGCCCACGCCGGAGCTGCTGGAACGCCTCACGCAGGAAGAGGAAAATCTCGCGCGCATGCGTTTCCAGGTCTCCACGAGCCAGCTCACCAACACCGCACAGATCCGTATCCTGCGCCGCGACATCGCGCGCATGCAGACGGTGCTGAGCGAACGGAAAAGCAGCGGAGAAGAGAAGTAACCATGGCACCCGAGACCGCCACCACGACAGAAAAACGCGCCTTCCGCAAGACGCGGACCGGCATCGTCGTTTCGACGAAAATGAACAAGACGATCACCGTCTCCATCGAGCGCCAGGTGCCGCATCCTCTGTACAGGAAGTACTTCAAGAAAACGAAGAAGTTTCTTGCACACGATGAACACGAAACTGCCGCATTGGGCGACAAGGTACTCATCATGGAGACGCGTCCCCTGAGCCGGCACAAACGCTGGCGCCTGGTTCGAATCGTCGAACGTGCACGCTAAGGAGGGGCCGAATCATGATCCAGGAAGAAACCAATCTCGTCGCAGCCGATAATTCCGGCGCAAAACGTATCCGTTGCATCCGCGTACTCGGCGGTTCAGGCCGTCGCTACGCCACGGTGGGTGATGTGATCGTCGTCTCCGTGAAGTCCGCCATCCCCGGCGGCGGCGTGAAGAAGGGCGAAGTGTCGAAGGCCGTCATCGTGCGCACGAAGAAGGAATACCGCCGTCCGGACGGTTCCTACATCCGCTTCGATGAAAACGCCGCGGTGCTCATCAATCAGAACCTCGAACCGCGCGGTACCCGCATTTTCGGACCGGTCGCCCGCGAACTTCGTGAAAAACAGTTCATGAAAATCGTTTCGCTCGCGAACGAGGTTCTCTGACACGCCCGCAAGACACAGGAAGAGTTCTCATGAATATCAAGAAAAACGACATGGTGATGATCATTGCCGGCAATTCGAAGGGCAAGACCGGCAAGGTGCTGCGTGTGTTCCCCGAAAAGCAGCGGATCATCGTGGAAGGTGTGAATCTCGTGAGCCGTCATCGCCGGCCCTCGCAGACGAACCCTCAGGGCGCCATCACGCGCCAGGAAGCACCCATTCACGTATCCAACGTGATGCTTCTCGATCCAAAGTCGAACACACCGACGCGCGTCGGCAAGGCCCAGATCATCGACGACAAGACGGGCAAAAGCAAGTTCGTGCGCCGAAGCGTCGCCAGCGGCGAAACCATCGACTAATCCCTAGACTACGATCATGGCTGAGACCAAAAAAGACAAAAAGTCCGCTGCGGCAAAACCCGCGGCAAAGACGAAGAAAGAGGTCGAGCACGGCGACGATCCTTCGGGAACTCCCCGTCTCTTCGAGCGGTATAAAACGACCATCGTGCCCGAGCTGATGAAGCGCTTCGGCTACTCGAGCGTGATGCAGGTGCCGGAACTCGAAAAGATCTCCCTGAACATGGGCGTCGGTGACGCAGTGCAGGATGCAAAGCTTCTCGACCAGGCGTTGAACGATCTCGAACAGATCTGTGGTCAGAAGCCGGTCATCACGAAGGCGAAAAAGAGCATCTCGAATTTCAAGCTGCGAGAAGGTATGCAGATCGGCGTGCGCGTCACGTTGCGTCGCGCGCGCATGTATGAATTCCTCGACCGCTTTATCGGGACGGCGATCCCGCGCATCCGCGATTTCCGCGGCGTGTCCGACAAATCCTTCGACGGGCGCGGCAATTACACGCTCGGTGTGAAGGAACAGATCATTTTCCCCGAAATCGACGTCGACAAGATCAGCCGGATTTTCGGAATGGACATCACCATCGTGACCTCGGCGAAGACCGACGAGGAAGCAATGGCCTTGTTGCAGGCCTTCGGCCTCCCGTTCCGGAAAAAGGAAGTCGCCTGACATCATCCATCGCCAATACGGATTAAACAGAGGAATTCATCGTGGCGCGTTTATCCTTGCGAGTCAAGCAGAAGCGGAAACAGAAATTTCCCGTCCGGGAGTACACACGCTGCCAGCGTTGCGGACGCGCGCGCGCGTATTACAGAAAGTTCGGCTTGTGCCGTCTCTGTTTCCGCGAGCTCGCGCTTCAGGGGTTGATCCCCGGCGTCCGAAAGGCGAGCTGGTAAGCGCAGGTTCATTCAGGAACGGAACAACCCAGGAACGGAAAAGAGACCATGACAGACCCGATTGCCGACTACCTCACACGCATCCGCAATGCCGTTCGTGCCCGCCACAAATCGGTCACGATCCCTGCGTCGCTGGTGAAGAAAAGCATCACGCACATCCTGTACGAGCAGGGCTACATTGCCGGATATTCCGTCATTGAGCACGCGGTTCAGGGCGCGATCAAAATTTATCTCAAGTACTCCGACGGCCGCTCGGCGATATCCGGACTCGAGCGTATCAGTACGCCCGGCCTTCGCAAGTACTCCGGAGTGGACGAGCTGCCCCGCACCCTCAACGGGCTCGGGTTGACTATCGTCTCCACGCCCAAGGGCGTGATGACAGACGCGCAGGCCCGCGGGCAGCACGTCGGTGGCGAAGTCCTGTGCAGGATTTGGTAACGGATCATCGAGAGCATTCAGCGTTCAGAGGAGTACGAGCGTGTCACGAGTTGGTAAAAACCCAGTAACCATCCCATCGGGCGTGAAGATCACCCGCTCCGACGCCGTCATCACGGTGAAGGGGCCCAAAGGCGAACTCACCTTCGACATTCATCCCGACATCATTGTCGACGTGCAGCCCGAAGCCGTCACAGTCACTCGCCCGAGTGACGTGAAGGAACACCGGTCTCTGCACGGAGCAACCCGCGCCGTGATCCAGAATATGGTCACCGGTGTGACGCAGGGCTTCAAGCGCAATCTCGAACTCGTCGGCGTCGGTTACCGCGCCGAAATGAAAAGTGATCGCCTGTTCCTGTCTCTCGGGTTCTCGCACCAGATAGTCTTTATCCCTCCGAAGGGAATCGCGGTCGCAGTGCCTGCTCCAACAAGCATCTCGATCGAAGGGATCGACAAGCAGCTCGTCGGCGCTGTTGCGGCGAAGATCCGCTCCTTCCGTCCGCCCGAACCCTACAAGGGGAAGGGTGTGAAGTATGAAGGCGAGCATATCCGCCGCAAGGCAGGCAAGACGGCCAAGTCGTAAACCCCGTATCGGAGAAGCCACGCAAAGAGGAACGTATGATCAGAAAGTCAATCAAGAAACGGGTGTCCACCAGGGACAAGCGCCGCGTGCGGATTCGGAAGAAAGTCGTCGGCACGCCCGAGTGTCCGCGTCTGTCTGTCTATCGCAGTCTCAAGCACATGTACGCACAGTTGATCGACGATACCGCCGGCAGGACTCTGCTCACGGTTTCGACGCACAGCGAAATGGTGCGCGCACAGCTCAAGGAACTCAAGGGCAAGGCGGCCGCGGCAAAAGCGGTGGGCATGGCTCTTGCGCAGGAAGCACTGGCGAAGAACGTTTCCACAATCGTGTTCGATCGCAACGGGTACCTGTACCACGGCCGCGTCAAGGCGGTGGCTGACGGGGCGCGCGAAGGCGGCCTCAAGTTTTAACGGAAACGCTGACACAAATCCCAAGGAGTGATCGTTGAGTAAAGTCAGGGCAAGCGAGCTCGAACTGAAAGAAAAGCTCGTGCAGATCAAGCGCGTCGCAAAGGTCGTGAAGGGCGGTCGCCGCTTCAGCTTCAACGCCATCGTCGTGGTCGGAGACCAGAACGGTCACGTCGGCATCGGTCTCGGCAAGGCGAACGAAGTAACCGACGCCATCTCGAAAGGCGTCGAGGATGCGCGCAAGAACGTGATGAAAGTGCCTGTCATCCGCGGGACCATCCCCCACATGGTCACCGGGAAATACGGCGCAGGCAAAGTCATCCTCAAACCGGCGACACCCGGAACGGGTCTGATCGCGGGCGGCGGCGTCCGGGCCGTGCTCGAATCCGCCGGCATTCAGGACATCCTGACGAAATCGCTCGGCAGCTCGAATCCGCACAACGTCGTGAAAGCGACGATGGCCGCGCTGTTGAACCTCGTCGATTCGCGCACTATGGCGCACCGCCGCGGCACGGGCATCACGCAGGTGTTTCAGCAGGCGCCCAAAACCGCATAAGGTGACAACATGGCCAAGCTGAAAATTACACAGACCAAAAGCATCATCGACCGCCTCGAAAATCAGAAGCGGACGATCAAGGCGCTTGGACTCGGCCGACCGAACTACTCGGTTGTGCATAACGACTCCCCCCAGATCCGCGGAATGATCCGCACCGTCGCGCATCTCGTGACGGTTGAGGAACTGCCGGAATAAGACTGGATACCACGCTAGCAGGATATCATCGATCATGAATCATCTCGGAAATCTCCACTACGCCGACGGCTCCCGTAAAAAGAAGAAGCGCATCGGCCGCGGTCAAGGCAGCGGTCGCGGCGGAACGTCGACCAAGGGCCACAAGGGCGCCCAGTCGCGTGCGGGTTACAAGCGCAAGCTCGGCTTCGAAGGCGGCCAGATGCCTTTGCATCGCCGGCTCCCGAAGTTCGGCTTCACGAATCCCAACCGTCAGGAATACGTGCCCGTGAACGTGTCACGGCTCGAGAAACTGCACGCGGACGGCAAGATCGCGGACGGTATCATAACACCGGAACTTCTCTATTCGCTCGGCATCGTGTCGACCAGGCGTTCGCTTGTCAAGATCCTCGGTAACGGCGATCTGGCCAGCAAGCTCACCGTAACGGCGCATGCATTCAGCGCATCGGCGAAAGAGAAGATTGAAGCGGCCGGCGGAAGCGCCACCGTAGTCACAGCGTAATCGCGGAATTCCCATGGCTGGATTTGCGGAAACATTTCGGAACATGTTCAAGATACAGGAACTGCGTCAGCGGATCCTGTTCACCATCGCCCTGCTTATCATTGTGCGCTTCGGCGCGCATGTCACCCTCCCGGGCGTCAACGCCTCGGCGCTCGCGAGTCTCATCGAATCGCAGCAGGGCCAGGGCGGCGGCCTCTTCGGACTCTTCGACCTCTTTGTGGGCGGCGCGTTCAAGAACGCTGCCATCTTCTCGCTCGGCATCATGCCGTACATCACCGCCTCGATCATCATCCAGCTTCTCGGCGCCGTGGTGCCGTATTTCCAGAAGCTGCAGAAAGAGGGCGGCGAAGAGGGCAGGAAAAAGATCACCCAGTACACGCGGTATGGCACCATCGTCATCGCGGCGCTGCAGGGCTGGGGCGTCAACGTGCGCCTTCAGAATATGACCCTTCCGAACAACGGCATGCCCATTGTCCCGCCTGAAGTGCAGGGCATCTTCTTCGCGATCTCCACCATGATCGTGCTTGCGGCCGCAACGATGTTCCTTATGTGGATAGGAGAGCAGATCACCGACCGGGGTATCGGCAACGGTATCTCACTCATCATTTTTATCGGCATCGTCGCGCGTCTCCCGCATGCGACCATCGCCGAATTTGCACGCGGCGAGAACATCATCATCGAGATCATCATCATCATCGCGATGGTGTTTATCACCGCGGGTGTGATCATGGTGACCCAGGGCACGCGGCGCATCCCCGTGCAATACGCGAAACGTGTTGTCGGACGAAAGGTGTACGGTGGTGTGACCCAGTACATTCCCCTGCGTGTCAACACCGCAGGCGTCATGCCTATCATCTTCGCGCAGTCCATCATGTTCATCCCCGAAACGATCACGATGTTCTTCCCCGAGAGTGAGTTCATGCAGACGATCGCGATCTGGTTCCAGATCGACTCCGTGCTGTATGTCGTGCTCTACGCGACGATGATCGTGTTCTTCACCTACTTCTACACCGCCATCTCGTTCAATCCTCAGGATGTGAGCGACAACATGAAGAAGCAGGGTGGATTTATTCCCGGCATTCGTCCGGGCGGTCACACGCGCGATTACATCGAGAACATTCTGACGAAGATCACACTTCCCGGATCCGTATTCCTCGCCCTTATCGCGGTGCTTCCCTCGTTCATGATCCGTCTGAACGTGACACCCGAATTCGCGCATTTCTTCGGCGGCACCAGTCTGCTGATCGTCGTAGGTGTTGCCCTCGACACACTCCAGCAAATTGAATCGCATCTTCTGATGCGGCATTACGACGGCTTCATGAAGAGCGGCAAGATTCGCGGCCGACTCGGAAGAAGCTGAGCTATCCGGTTACTACATCCACATGATTCATCGCAAGAACCAGAAAGAAATCGACCTCATGCGCGAGAGCTGCCGCATCGTCTCGGATGTGCACCGCCTCCTTGCCCCGCTTTGCAAGGCGGGCGCGCGTTTGTCGGATCTGGATGCGATGGCCGAGGACTTTATCCGCGCAAATGGCGGGCGTCCGGCATTCAAGGGGTATCCCGCGCCGTCCCGTTCGGTCTCCGCTTTCCCGTCCACTCTGTGCGTCTCAATCGATGATGAAGTCGTGCATGGAATCCCCGGGGAGCGCGTGATTCAGGACGGCGAGATGGTTTCGATCGATGTGGGCGTGGAGAAGAACGGCTGGTACGGCGATGGCGCCATGACCGTGATCGTCGGCAAGGGCACGCCCGAGAAGGAGCGCCTGCTTGCGGTGACACGCGAGTCGCTGTTCCGCGGCATTGAATGCGCGGCCCCGGGCAAGCGTCTCGGCGACGTTTCGGCGGCGGTACAGGCGCATGTCGAGGAGAACGGGTTCTCGGTGGTGCGCGACCTCGTGGGCCACGGCATAGGCAAGAATCTTCACGAAGATCCGCCCGTGCCGAATTTCGGCCGCGCGGGAACCGGACCCGAATTGCAGCCCGGCATGACGCTGGCCATCGAACCGATGGTGAATTACGGCGGCTATCAGGTGCGGATCGCGTCGAACGGATGGACGGTGCTCACACGTGATGCCTCCGCCTCGGCGCATTTCGAACATACCGTGCTCATCACCGACAACGGTGCGGTGACGCTCACGGATCATTTTACGAGAGACAATGGCTAAGCAGGGACACATCACCGTCGACGGCGTCATCATCGACACGCTCCCGAACGCCATGTTCAAGGTGCGGCTCGACAACGGGCATGAAGTGCTCGCGCATGTGTCGGGCAAGATGCGCATGAATTTCATCCGCATCCTTCAGGGCGACAAAGTGACGGTGGAACTATCGCCGTACGATTTATCCAAAGGCAGAATCACGTACAGGTACAAATAGGAAGCAGCTGGAGACGTTATGAAAGTTCGTTCCTCCGTCCGCAAAATCTGCGACAAATGCAAAATCATCCGCCGGCAGGGTGTCGTGCGCGTGATTTGCGAAAACCCCAAACACAAGCAACGGCAAGGATAATCCGTTTACCGAGATTCTAGAAGGAGTGACGCGTGGCACGTATTGCAGGAGTCGACTTACCGAAGAACAAACATGCCGTAATCGGCTTGACCTACATCTATGGCATCGGGCGGTCGACAGCGGAGAAGATTCTCACTGAGGTGAAGGTTCCTCTCGACAAGAAGGTGGACTCTCTCACCGACGATGAAGTGAGCGCCATCCGAAACATCATCACCGCGATGAAGGTGGAGGGCGCAGCGCGCAGCGAGCAGCAGATGAACATCAAGCGTTTGATGGACATCGGTTGTTATCGCGGATTGCGCCATCGCCGTGGTCTGCCCGTTCGCGGACAGCGGACGCGCACGAATTCCCGCACGCGCAAGGGCCGCAGGAAGACGGTCGCCGGCAAGAAGAAAGCCGCGGCGAAGAAGTAGTCCCGCGCCGCGAAGAACGGATCATAGACGCAATGAAGGATACCAACAGGAGCTGTCGTGGCTAAATCTGTACGTAAAACAAAAAAGAAAATCCAGGTCGATACCACCGGCCGCGTGTATATCAAGGCGACGTTCAACAACGTGCTTGTCACGCTGACCGATGTGTATGGCAATACGATTTCCTGGTCCTCCGCAGGGAAACAGGGATTCAAGGGCTCGCGCAAGAACACGCCGTTCGCAGCGCAGGTGTCGGCCGAAGCCGCCGCAAAAGAGGCCTACGACCTCGGATTGCGGAAGGTGGAAGTGTTCGTGAAGGGGCCGGGATCCGGCCGTGAAGCGGCGATCCGTTCACTTCAGACCTCGGGTCTGGAAATCATGGCGATCCGCGACGTCACGCCGATACCGCATAACGGCTGCCGCCCGCCGAAGCGCAGAAGAGTGTAACATCTGAAGATCTAGGAGTAGAGACTGCATGGCACGATACCATGACGCGAGTTGCAAGCTGTGCCGCCGTGAACGGCAGAAGCTGTTTTTAAAGGGCACGAAGTGCCTGTCCGCAAAATGTCCGCTGGAGAAGCGTAATTATCCTCCGGGACAGCACGGACAGTCGCGGCGCACCAAGATCTCCGAATACGGAGTTCAGTTGCGCGAAAAGCAGAAAGTGCGGAAAACGTACGGGCTGAATGAGCGACAGTTCCGTCTGTATTTCGAGAAGGCGTCGCGCCAGAAAGGCATGACGGGTTCCAACCTCGTCAAAATGCTTGAACGGCGGCTCGACAATACCGTCTATCGCCTCGGCCTTGCACCGTCGCGCAAGTCGGCGCGCCAGCTCATCCTTCACCGCCATTTTGTTGTGAATTCGCGTTCGGTCAATATCCCGTCGTTCCTGCTTTCCCCGGGCGATGTGATCCAGGTTGTCGCGAGCAGCAAGAGCATGGAGATGATTCACGACTCCATGAAGCGCGTGCGCGACACGCAGATGCTCCCGTGGTTGAGTCTCGACAAAGCCAACCTGAGCGGCACGTTCCTGAACGTTCCGGAACGCGCCGACATTCCGCTGCAGGCCAACGAGCAGCTCATCGTCGAATTGTACTCGAAGTAACCGGCGTCGACCGCGCACGCGGGTGAGAATGTCGAATCACGCAGAACCCACCAGGAGATTCATCCACCAATGACCATGACCACGATTCAGATGCCGGACGGCATCGTCCTGGACGACGCGAGTTACTCCACCACGTTCGGACGTTTCGTCATCCAGCCCCTCGAGAAGGGCTACGGTGTAACGATCGGGAATTCGTTCCGCAGGGTTCTTCTTTCATCGTTGACCGGGTCGGCGATTGTCGCCGTCCGGATTGACGGCGTCATGCACGAGTTTTCCACGATTCACGGAGTCGTGGAAGATGTCACCGAGATCGTGTTGAACCTGAAGGAAATCCGTCTCAAGCCGATCAATCCGAAGGCCAACAAAATCACCATCTCGCTCCGCGGCCCGCACACGTTTACTGCGGCCGACATTCAGGCGGCATCGCCGGAGTTCGAGATCCTCAACCCCGAGCAGTATATCTGCACACTCGGGAGCGAGGCAAAATTCGACTTTGAAATTCGCATCGGCCGGGGCCGCGGCTATGTTCCCGCAGACGAGAACAAGCTGCCCGACCACACCATCGGCATCATTCCGGTGGATGCGATTTTCACACCGATCAAGAATGTGCGCTACGTGATCGAACCGACACGCGTCGGGGGCAGCACGGATTACGACAAGCTCACGCTTGAAATTTCTACCGACGGATCGATCACACCCGAGGACGCGCTTTCCCAGGCGGCGCAGATCCTGCTCGATCACGTGCAGATGTTCATCAACTTCGACATCTCGAAGAAGGATCAGGATACCGACAAGCAGGAAGACGACGAAGTTTCCCGCGTGCGGAAGATCCTCCTCACGACGGTCGACGAACTGGAACTTTCGGTGCGCTCGCACAACTGCCTGAAGGCCGCCAATATCAAGACGCTTGCCGATCTCGTCCGCCGCGAGGAGGCCGAAATGCTGAAGTTCCGCAACTTCGGCCGCAAGTCGCTCTCGGAACTGCACGAAATCGTCGAGCAGCATGGCCTCACCTTCGGGATGGACGTCGAGAAATATCTGAAAGACTATACACCTCAAGAACCCGCTTCATAAGTCCAACGAGTCGTTCGCATGAGACATAATAGAGAAGGCCGTAAGCTCAACCGCACCGCAAGCCATCGCCGCGCGCTGCTCTCCGCCCTGTCCACGGCCTTGATCAAGCACAAGAAGATCACGACCACGACGGCGAAGGCGAAGGAAACGCGCCGCATCATTGAACCCATCATCACCCGCGCGCGCGACGCGTTTCTCGAGGAGAAGAAGTCGGGCGAGGTGAATGTGCATGCGCGCCGCGTTGTTGCACAGTTCATTCGCGACAAAGACGCGGTGAAGATCCTTTTCTCCGAAATCGCGGAGAAGGTCGGCAAGCGCCCGGGCGGATACACCCGCGTGCTCCCGCTCGGAAACCGCCTCGGTGACGGATCACCGATGTCGATCATCGAACTCGTCGACTACAACGAGGCGCAGGACACGAAGAAGCGCAAGGCGCGCGTCGAGCGTTCGAAGCAGGCACAGGCACGCCGCAAGGTCGTCGACGAGAAGAAGAAAGACGGCCCAGCCGCCGCAGCACCCGCAGCAGCAGCGGCATCCGTCGAGGAAGTTCCGGTTGTCGACGAAGCGCCGGTCGCCGATGCTCCGGAAGCAGAGGAGCCGCAGGCCGACGCTGCCGCCGAAGAGCCGAAATCATAACTGGAAAAAAGTGAATGCCACAGGGCCGTAGAGCTTCTTGCTCACGGCCCTGTTTTTATGCGAGGTAACCGGATGTTGTGGCACGTTGAGTACGGATGGGTATCCCCATGACGGCTGTGTTTGAAACAAGCGCGGCGAAGGCCACGCAGTTTCCCGTCTCCGACGTGCCTGAAATCGTGTTTGTCGGACGGTCGAATGTGGGCAAATCGTCGCTGCTCAACGCGCTCACGGGGAAGGCCGGACTCGCAAAGGTAAGCGCAACGCCCGGGAAGACGCAGTTGATCAACTTCTTCCGCATCGACAACACGATGCGTTTTGTCGATCTGCCCGGGTACGGGTATGCAAAAGTGAGCGCCTCGATGCGCAGCGCATGGAGCGCGCTGATCAGCAGCTACTTCGACGCCTCGAGGCCCATCGCACTGGTTCTGCAGCTCGTCGATTCCCGCCTTCCGCTGCAGGCCTCGGATGCGGACATGATTGCATGGTTTGTCGCGCAGCAAATGCCGCTGCAGATCGTCCTCACAAAAGTCGACAAGCTGAATCAATCGCAGCGCGCCACACAGGGACGGACGTTGCTCGCCGCAATCCGCGAGTTGGGGTGCGGATCAACGCTGCTCGGTTTCTCGGCGCTCAAGGGCATCGGAAAACCGGAGCTGATCCGCACCATTCTCACCGCCGCGAGCGCGCCCCGGTATCGATAAAAGCCGAGTGCGCTGACCACACGCCGGCAGCGCCGTTAGTGCGCTTCCAGCCAGTTCCGCCCGGTGCCCGCTTCGACCTCGATCGGAACGCGAAGCATCATCGCCGTCTTCATGCGCGCGGCAACGAGCGACTGCAGTTCCTCGAGTTCCTCGAGAGCGGCCTCGAAAACCAGTTCGTCATGAACCTGGAGCAGCATGCGCGAGCGCAGCTTTCTCGCTCTCATGTCGCGCTGGATGTTGATCATCGCGATCTTGATCATATCGGCGGCGGTGCCCTGAATGGGAGCGTTGATCGCCATCCGTTCGGCGAACATCCTGACGTTGCGGTTTTTATTGTTGATGTCGGCGAGGTAACGCCGCCGCCCCATGAGCGTTTCGACATACCCGTTCTTGCGCGCGAATCCGATGGTGCTCGCGATGTACTCGTTGATTTTCGGGAAGCGTTCAAAGTACACGTCGATGAGATCCTTTGCGTCGGCGTTTGGTATGCCGAGCCGCTGCGCGAGGCCGAAGGCGCTGATGCCGTAGAGGATGCCGAAGTTGGTCGTCTTCGCGACACGCCGCATCTCGGCCGTCACCTCCTCGGGCGGAACGTTGAACAATGTCATCGCGGTGCTGCTGTGAATATCGGCACCGCTTTCGAACGCCGCCAACATCCCCTCGTCACCCGATATCTCCGCCGCAAGCCGCAGTTCGATCTGTGAATAATCGGCCGACAGAAGCAGCATGTCGTCGCCCTCCGCGATGAAAGCGCGGCGGATCTCGCGTCCCGCCTCCGTGCGTATCGGGATGTTCTGCAGATTCGGATCGGTGCTGCTGAGCCGGCCTGTGGCTGCGACCGCCTGATTGTACGACGTGTGCACTCGGCCGGTTCGCGGATTGACCATTTTAGGGAGCGCGTCGACGTAGGTCGATTTGAGCTTGGTAAGCTGGCGGTACAGCAGTATCTCGTCGACGATGGGATGTTTGCCCTGAAGCGACTCGAGCACCGAAACGTCGGTCGAATACCCGGTCTGCGTCTTTTTTCCCGCGGGCAGTCCGAGTTTGTCGAACAGAATCACTCCGAGCTGTTTTGTCGATCCGATATTGAACTCCTCGCCCGCGTGTGTGTGGATGCGTGTGGTTGCGCCGTCTATCATTCCCTCCATCTCTTTCGAGATGTCGGCCAGGGCATCGGTATCGATCTTGATGCCCGCTTCCTCCATCGCGCACAACACCGACACCAGCGGGAATTCGATATCCTCGAGCAGCTTCTCCTGGCCTGTCGCGGCGATGTCGCGGCGCATCGCATGAGCGAGCTGCAGTGTGATGTCCGCATCCTCGGCGGCGTATTCCGCAACCACATCCACCGGCACGTCGGCCATGGACTTCTGATTTTTTCCGGATCCTATCAAGGCGGAGATCGGAATCGGCGTGTATCCCAGCATACGTTCCGCGAGGCCGTCCATGGAGTGTTCGCCGTCGGGACTCAGTATATACGAGGCGATCATCGTGTCGTATATGGGTGTCTCCGCCGTCACACCCGCGCGATGGAGGACGAGATAATCGAATTTGAGATTGTGCCCGATCACCGTGCGCGTGCCGTCGAAAAGAGGAGCCACTGCCGCGGCAATATCCGCACTCGAAAGTGCCGTGTTCGCCGGGACATACCACGCCTTGCCGGGAATCGCCGAAAACGACATCCCCACCAGGTCGCAGGCCAGGGCGTTCGTACCCGTAGTTTCGGTGTCGAAACAGAATTCGCTCGTGCGCGAAAGCTCGTGTACCATTGCGGCCAGGGCCTGCGCACTGTCGACGGTGACGTACTCGTGCCGCACCGTGGATGCGGCGCGAAGCGCGGAAGTGGGGGCGGGCTCCGAGTCGGTTCCGGTTTCGGGAGTGTCGTCGAGGCGGAGCAGAAAACGCTTCAGCTCGAGTTCGGTGAAGAGTTCACGCAGCAAAGCGACATTGCGCGGCTTCGCGCGCAACTCGTGGGGATCCACATTCACCGGCGCGTCGACGTCGATGGTCACAAGCTCGCGTGATAGATAGGCCATGTCGCGCTGCTCGAGCAGCTTTGTGCGCACACTCACCTTCTGCACGGCGTCGATGTTTTCGTACAAGGCGGGAATGGATCCGAACTCCTGAATCAGCGGTATGGCGGTTTTTTCGCCGATGCCCTTGACGCCGGGGATATTGTCGGAAGCGTCACCGATCAATCCGAGCACATCGATCACCTGGTCGGGGCGCACACCGAACTTTTCGCGTACACCCTCAAGGCCCACGCTCTCCCAGACGTCCGAGGTCTTACCGGGCCGCAGAATGCGCGTCGTATCGCTGACAAGCTGCATGTAGTCCTTGTCGGGCGTGACCAGCACACATTCGAGGCCTTCACGCTCGCCACGCTTCGCGAGTGTGCCGATAATGTCGTCGGCCTCCCAGCCCGGCATCTCGATTACAGGAATGCGGTATCCCTCCACGATGCGCTTGAGGAAGGGCAATTGCTCCACCATGTCGTCGGGCATCTTCTCGCGCGTGGCCTTGTACTCGACATAGCGTTCGTGCCGAAACGTGGGCTCCTTCGTATCGAACGCGACGACGATGTGATCGGGTTTTTCCTCGGAGAGGATTTTTTCCAGCGTGCTTACGAAGCCGAAAACGGCGCTGGTGTTCATGCCTTTCGAGTTGATGAGAGGCCTGGAAATAAAGGCGAAATACGCGCGGTACGCGATCGCCATGCCATCTATGAGGTAGAAACGTTCCATATCATCGTCCTGTGAATCCGGTAAGATACGGAATGGGAAGACAGGACGCAGTCCGGTACACGCGGGATGTTCTGCCGGAATCACATCCTGCGCGACGGATGAAACTTGCGTAGTATTCCCGCGTATGATATCATTGTAATATCACTTTCATATCTGGAGTCAGTTGTATGAAACAGTCTACTGAAACCGCCGCAGTTCGCATGAACGGCTTTTTGTTCGTCGTGTTGTTCATTGCGCTGATCGGTGCGGGAGTGGTGAGTGTGCTTTTCCTGTCGGTGGCGCTCGCGATAATCCTGTGGGTGGCGGCATTGTTCATCATGCCCGGATTTTTTATCGTGCAGCCGAACGAGGCGCGCGTGCTGGTGTTCTTCGGCAAATACATCGGCACGGCACGCGACGACGGCTTTCACTGGGCCAATCCCTTCGCCATCAAAAAGCACGTGTCACTGCGCGTGCGGAATTTCAACAGCGAGCGCCTGAAAGTGAACGACGCCGCGGGTAATCCGATCGAAATCGCCGCCGTTGTTGTGTGGCGCGTCACGGACTCGGCGAAGGCCCTGTTTGATGTGGAGAAGTACGAAAACTTCGTCGCGATACAGAGCGAAACCGCCCTTCGAACTATGGCGATGCACTACTTCTACGACAGCGACGAACAGCCCGGTGATGTGTCACTGCGCGGCAATCCCGACGAGGTGGCGGATTCCCTGCGCAAGGAACTGCACGTCCGGCTCTCGCAGGCGGGTGTCGAGGTGATGGAGGCCCGCATCAGCCATCTCGCCTATGCGCCGGAAATAGCGCAGGCGATGCTGCGCCGCCAGCAGGCGCAGGCGGTTATCAGCGCGAGGAAGAAAATCGTGGACGGCGCCGTGGGCATGGTCGAGATGGCGCTGCACCGCCTCAGCTCCGAAAACATCGTTGCCCTCGATGAGGAGAAAAAGGCGACGATGGTCAACAACCTGCTCGTCGCACTGGTTTCGGAACAGGCGACACAACCGATCATCAACACCGGCACTGTGTATTGATGGCTGAGAAGAAGCAGATATTGCTCCGCCTCGACAAGGAGATTTACGACGGTCTGCGCCGCTGGGCCGACGACGACATCCGCAGCGTCAACGCCCAGATCGAGTACCTGCTTCGTGAAACACTTCGCCGCGAGGGTCGGTTGCCGAACCGGCCCTCGCGGTCGAAACGTGCGGACGATTGATCACGCTTTGACGACGAGCACGACGGGCGCGTGGTCGGAGCCCTCGACATTGGCTTCGATCGAGGCGCTCTTGAGTTTTTTCTCGAGATCGGGCGTGGTGATGAAGTAATCGATGCGCCAGCCCGCGTTGCGTTCACGCGCGCGTGTGCGCATGTCCCACCAGGAATACTGGTCCACCTCGTCGGGGTGGAAATGCCGGAACGTGTCGATGTAGCCGAGCGAAAAGAGACGGTCGAGCCAGGCGCGCTCTATGGGCATGAATCCGGACGTCTTCTCGTTTTCCTTCGGATTCTTGAGATCGATTTCGCGATGCGCGGTATTCACGTCGCCGCAGATTACCAGCGGCCTCCCCTCGGCGCGTTCGCGTTCGAAGTGCTCGAGAATCTCGTCGTAGAATTCGAGCTTGTAACGGAGGCGTTCGGCGCCCCGTCCTCCGTTTGGAAAATAGATGTTGTAAAGCCGGAAGTCCGGATAGTCCGTCGCGAGTATGCGCCCCTCGGTATCGCGCGGCAGGATCTCGGTGCCGCGCAGCACGCGCTGTGGCTTCTTTTTGGTGAAGGTTGCGACGCCGCTGTACCCGCGCTTTTCGCCGGCGTGCCAGTACGTGTAGTACCCCGGCGGGGTGATGAGGGTTTCGTCGAGCTGGTCTTCGTGCGCCTTGGTTTCCTGCAGGCAGAGCACGTCGGGCGTCTGTTCCTCGAGGTATTCAAAGAACACGTTTTTTTTGACCACGGCGCGGATGCCGTTGACGTTCCACGAGACGAGTTTCATGCCGCGTCCTTTCCTTCACTGGTTGCGGGGAATGCCGCACCGCCTCCTGAAAAGGAGGCGGTGCATATATTCGGATGAGTGTGTCTGATTATTGCTGCGGTTTCTTTCCGCCCGAGCGTCGGCGGCCGCCGCGACTGCCGCGCGATCCGCGTTTCTTGCCCGAGCCATGTTCCTTCTGGCCCGCCTCGGGGGCGGATCCGTCGGGTGCTGCCGGAATGTCGGTCGTTGCGGATTCCGCATCCGGCACGCCTGCGGTTACCTCGACTCCGCGGGAGCGGTCGTCCGAGACGTCCATATCGTAGCCGCCGTAGCGCGTGGTCTGAATCGTCAGCTCACCCATGCGGTCCTCGGTCGTGTCGGTGTGTTTCGTCGCGGAGGGCTCGGCATGTTTTGCGGCGGGAGTTTCGGCAGGTGCCTTCTCACGGCGGTCATCCTTCTCATGGCGGTCATCCTTCTCACGGCGGTCATCCTTCTCGCGTCGGTCGTCCTTCTCGCGTCGGTCATCCTTCTCGCGTCGGTCGTCCTTCCGTCTGTTGTCCTTGCCGCCCTTGCCGCGGTTCCGTCCCCCGCGGTCGCGATCGGCCTTCGATTCGGCTTCAGCGGGAGCTGCGGCTTCAGGGGATGTTTCAGTTTCGGCGGGAGTCTCGGGTGTTTCCTGACCGCGCGGCCGTCCGCCGTCTTTCCCGCGTTTGTCGCGGTTTCTCTTGTCGCCGCGTCGGTCGTCGTCGCGTTCCTTGCGCGCAGGTGTTTCGCCGCCTTCGGCTGCGGGAGCTTCCGTTTCGCCGAGCAGCGCCTGTGCGGCAGCGGCCTGGGCCTTACGAGCAGCTTCTTCCTCCTGGCGCTTGCGGCGTTCCTCGCGTTCCTGGGCCTGGCGGCGCTGGCGTTCCTCTTCCTGTGCATAGTATTCCTGCTTGCGCCGCTCCGCCTCGTCATGCACCGAGTCGAGATACGTGTGCAGGGTCACGGTGTTTTTGACCGTGGTGACCGGCAGCGGGACGCGGCGGTGATAGGGCGAGTCGGAACTGGCATAGAGGAAGTGCCCGTCTTCGTACGCAACAGCCGGGCGTATCAATTCCGTCGACATGTTCAGAAGCTGCGCGACCAGAGGCGGCTCGTCGGTGAACGTGATGGGGCCGATAAAATAGGAATGAATCTTTCTCGCAAGCGCGCGGTCGATCGATCCCGCACTCTCGAGGGAGAGGCAGAACCCGAGTCCGTGCCGACGCCCGTTTGCGAGCAATGCCTGCATAAGGTCCACAAAACGATCCGCACCCGACTCGCGGTAGGAGCCGCCGTTGCGCGGCACATACTCGTCGACATTGTTGAAGATGAAGAGCACGGGGACGCGGATTTTCAGTCGCTTGAGACGTTCGTCCACGAGCGTCTGCACAAGCGTGCCGATAAACCGCAGGATGTCGGTGGTCTTCTGCCCCTGCACGACGAGCAGGCTCGAACGGGAGTCGTCGTTGAGTTCGGAGACGACGTCCTGGATGGACTTCCGGGCGTTCGACGGCACATCCTTCGAATAGGTCTCGTTCGCCGCCTGAATCTCCGCGCGCAGATCATAGAGTGTGCGGCGGATTCCGTGGCTCTTTGTGTCGGCACTGAACTCGTCGATCATCTCGAGGATGTCGCGCATGTTCTTTTCGCCGAAGCGTTCGTTGCCATAGGAGTCGACGATGCCGTTGATCACACCCGAGATGAAGGATTCCACGTCGGACTCGACGCCGTCGAGAATGTCGATGCGGATATCGTTGAGGAACTGACCGATGGTCTGTTCGTTCGGGCGGTAGATCGCGATCTTGTTGGCGCGGAAGAGCGTCGAAACCGCAAAGCTGAGATCCTGCCGGCGCGATTCGATCATGGAGGGAAGGACCATCATGTCGAGATAGTCGAGCGTGGCGCGTTTGTACGCGGAACGGTCGGACGGATTCTTCATCGACAGGTACACGCTCTGCGGCACAAACTTGTCGTTCAGGCAGAGGATCGACGACTGGTCCATTCCGTTAAGCAGCGGGAGCAGCGACATGGTGCCCTGATTGTTCACATCGCAGTACACGACGTGAATCGGTGTCGTGCCCTTGCTGAGCAGCGCGCTGAGCAGGGATGTGGTGATCGTGGTGCGCGCGCGCGGGCGGGCGCTGATCACCGCGATATTGCCGCGCACTAGTGTCGACATGTCGAGCCCGACTTTCACGGTGGGATTCGTGGCATAGGTGCCTATGTCGATGCGCGAGCCGTTTTCTTCGGAGCGGCTTTCAGGTGCGATCTGGTGAATGACGCTCGTGGTGGTCTGATCGTCGAGCACGACGGCGTTGGCGCCCACGGTGGGGAAGGTGTCGGCGGCCTCGATGATCGGAGCTTTTTTTGCGCCCTGATCGAGAAGCTCGAGACCAAGCGGCATGGCGGTACATCGAAGCGTCAGTCCGCCTTTCGGTTTTTTCGCCTCCTCCACCGGAAAGGCGTCGATCATCTGCAAAATGGAGTAGCGCTGTTTTTTCGGCGCCGAGTAAACGTTTTCAACGGCGACGAGCGTGCCGCTCTGAATCGCCGTGAGAAATTCCAGCGGTACTGTGAGGTCGATCACGCATTGGAATAGCGATTGATCATTCGGAAGCAGTTGTGAAACTGCGCCGGTAATTTGTGTCACGAACATGGGAGACGTCCGGGTATGGAAGGTGATGTCGACAAACAATGACTGTAATACAACGAACGCGTCACGCGTACTTCAGCGGGCATCGGGAATGATGACGGCGCCGAGCGAATCGATCAGCGTTTGCACGAGCGGGTGCACGGGGGCGGCCGGCTGCGGTGCGTCGAGAGTGTGTTGCGGCGTCGGCGGCGGAGGAGCCGGGTGTGCGTCGCGTACTGGTGAGGATGGTCCCTTGAGAAGTTCTGCGTACCGCTGCTCCTTCTCGCGCAGGGCGCGCAAGGCGTCGTCGCCCTGGGCCGAACGCGCGGGAGCGGCATTGTGGTGCTGCGGTGCTGCCGGCGCGGGTGCCGCGGGTGCGGAGGCGGCGGAGGTCCGACCGACGCTTTGCGATGGTGCCGCGGCAGGGGCGGGACGCGATACAGCCGAGGCCGGCTTTTCCGGTTTGCCGCCCTGTGCGGAGGGCGGCAGCAGCGAACTGATCAGGATGGTGGAATCCATCTTAATCATGGTGATGAGCGCAATTTCGAACTTCACTCGGGGTTGAGGACTGAAACGCAGCGCCTGCATCGCTTCGGCAGTCAGCTTGAGCAGTCGCAGCAGATCGCCCTCCGGGAAACGTTCCGCGGTTGCGGCATACCGTTTTCGGTATTCGTCCGACGCTTCGATCAGGCGCGTGTCTCCCGTCGACCGCACGACAAGCAGGTTGCGGAAATGTTCTTCCAGGCCCACGAGAAAATCCTGGATGTCGTGACCGTGCCCGACAACGTCTTCGACGAGCGCGAAGCCGCCCGCCGTGTCTTGCGAGCTGATCAGATCGGTCACATGGAAATACACATCCTCATCGACGGTGTGCAGGACGGTGCGCACCATTTCCGCGGTGAGGTTCGATCCGCCGTAGGCAACAACCTGGTCGAAGATGCTTTCCGCATCACGCATGGAGCCGTCGCCCTTTTTTGCGATGATGTAGAGCGCTCCCTCGGCGGCCGTTATCCCTTCCTGCGAACAGATCATGGCGAGCTGCCGCACGATGTTTTCGACGCTGATACGCTTGAAATCGTAGCGCTGGCAGCGTGAAAGCACTGTGGGCAGGAGATTGTGCGGTTCCGTGGTCGCGAAGATGAACAGCGCGTGTTTCGGCGGTTCCTCGAGCGTTTTCAGCAACGCGTTGAATGCGTTGTCGGTCAACATGTGCACTTCGTCGATCACGTAGAGTTTGTACTTGTCGCGCGCGGGCATAAAACGCACCGATTCGCGCAGCACACGGGCGTGGTCCACACCCGTGTTTGACGCTCCATCGATCTCCTGCACATCGATGTCGCGACCTTCAGCGATTTCCACGCAGGTATCGCAGGTGTTGCACGGTTCGCCGTCCTGCGCATTCGGGCAGTTGAGCGCCTTGGCAAAAATGCGGGCCATTGTCGTTTTCCCAACACCTCGCGGACCGCAGAACAGGTAGGCATGTGCGATTCGGTTCATTCGGATCGAATTCAGGAGCGGCTGGACCACATGCTCCTGCGCGATGATCTGATTGAACGACGATGGTCGGTATTTACGTGCGGTAACGAGAAACGACATGGACTTCCGATTAAGAACAAACCGCAAGATAGATACGGGGGATGTGGGGATCAAATGGGTGGTCCGAGTTCCCAGAACCGCCGGGGATTCGTATATTTCCCAATTATTCTCAAAGGAGTTGGAAATGGACATCAAGAAAATCTACCTGCTGATCGCCGCGGTTATTGTGGCGGGAGTGGCCATCGTGTTTTTATTGGGTGATTCGGAACCTTCCGCCGACGAACTCGCATCGCAATTGCCGCCGGGGCACCCGAATGTATCGGAGACGGAGCAGGGACAGGCGGCGCCCGGCGGGCCCGACAAAAGCAACGTCCGCGCCGATGTCATGGAACGCCTCGCCCAGATGCAGGCCCGCGTGGATGCGGCCCCGGAGAAGGACACCACCGACGTACTCACACTTGCGCAGATGCTCTACTTCTCGCATCGCATCGAGGAAGCGGTGAAGTATTTCGAGCGTTATCTCAAGGCCATGCCGGGGAACACCGACGCTATGTTCGATCTGGCGGTGGCATATTACGATCTGGGCCAGCACCCGAAGGCGTTCGCGATCACCGAAAAAATCCTCCAGAAGGAACCCTCGAACACAAAGGCGCTGTACAATATCGGCGCCATTCACGCGACGATGGGTGACAAGGTCAAAGCTCGCGCCGCGTGGGACAAGCTGAGAAAAATTGCTCCGGGGTCCGAAGATGCCAAGCGGGCGGAGGAAAGCGCGAAGCAGCTCTGAGCCTGCGGACCTCCCACGGTGAACAGCGAGCCGCATGTACTCGTCTTTCGCACCGACCGCATCGGCGACCTGATTCTGAGCCTGCCCCTTGCGGAGGCGGTAAAACGCGCGGTTCCCGCGGCACGTGTCACGTACTGTGTCCAGCGTCCGCTCGAGGCCCTGGCGCGTATGTCGCCCTTCGTCGATGGCACCATAACGATCGGCGGACGAGACCTCGATCCCGCGGACGGCAATTTTCGTGACGTGCTCGGCACTCTGCAGCCGGACATCGCCTTATTCGCCTATCCCCGCCCGAAGCTCGCCTTCGCCGTGGCGCGTGCGCACGTTCGTATCCGTGTGGGCACGGCTTACCGTTGGTACTCGCCGCTGTTTACACACAAGGTGAGGGAGCACAGGAAAAAAGCGACCCGGCACGAACGAGATTACACGCTCGCTTTAGCGGAGCGGCTCGGCATACCGGTGCGGCCGCTCCCTGATCCGAAGCTCGTGGTGCCTCCGGACGCGTCCGCGTCGGCCGAGGTGTTTCTGGAGGAACACGGCATAGGCACTGAAACCCGATTCGTTGTTGTACACCCCGGCAGCGGAGGTTCGGCCAAGGACTGGAACGCCGAAAACTTCGGGCTTCTGGCTCGCGAGCTCTCAGCACAGGATCCACGGCTCGTCGTGCTCGTCAGCGGCGTCGAGTCGGAAAAACAGCTCATGACACGCGCAGCCGCTGCTGCGGGGAATGCCCGCATCTTCCAGCGGCAACTTACACTCCCAGAATTGGCGGCAGTGTATGCGCGGGCGTCCTTATTCGCCGCCAATTCCACCGGTCCGCTGCATCTTGCCGCCGCGGTCGGCACGCCGGTACTCGGACTCTATCCCTTCGAGCGTGTCTGCAACCCGCGGAGATGGGGCCCGTTGGGGACACGCGCTCGCGTACTGACACCCGACATGGAGCGCGGGTGCGCGGCCTGCAGGGCTGAATCCTGCGGGCGGCACGATGTCATGGCGCGTATCACCGTGGACCGGGCTATCGAGGCGGCGGTGTCACTGCTTGGGTGAACTTTTGGCATGGAAATGGCGTAGTATTGGAATGAACGCACTCATTTCGGGCAGAAGAGGCAGAATTACCATGTTTACACGCGCATTGCACACAACACTCGTCCTTCTTTTAGGACTCGGTGTCCTTATCCCTGCCGCCGCGCAGAAACTGGGCGAGGGAGGCGAACCGGAATCCCCGGGTTCAAAAATTCCCTATCGTAAGATCGAACACAACGCCTTTGCCGTGGGCGAGGAATTGGTGTACGACGTGAATTACGGATTTATCACTGCCGGAACGGCGAAGATGTCGATTCCGCGCATGAGCACAATGGGTGGTCGCCCGTGTTATGCGGTGGAGTTCACCGTCACATCGAAACCCTTCTTCGACGCATTCTACAAGGTGCGCGATCGCTACGAATCCCACATCGATGTCGACGGCCTCTATTCATGGAAGTTCATTCAGCAGATCCGCGAAGGGGGGTACAAACGCGACTATCATGCGGGCTTCGACTATTGGCGCATGAAGGCCGTGACCCCGAACGGCGAATTCCCCGTCGAGCCGTTCACGCAGGACATACTCTCGGCGTTTTATTTCATGCGGACGTACGACTATTCGGGCTTCCGTCCAGGGCAGAAGGTGCAGCTCCGCAATTTCTACAAGGACAGCACCTACGGTCTTACAGTTAAATATCTCGGGAAGCAGACCGTCTCGGTTGAGGCGGGTGAGTTTCGCTGCATCCTGCTCGAGCCGATCATGAAAGAAGGCGGCCTGTTCAAGTCGTCGGGACGCATCATCGTGTGGGTTACGGACGACGACCGGAAAATCCCGGTGCAGGTCGAGGCGGAAATCCCGATCGGTTCGATCACCTCCGAGCTGCTGTCGTATAAAGGAGTCAAAGGTCCGATTCCATCAAAGGTGAAATAACGCGCGTCCCGCACCCGGGCCGGTGCGGACGCCGACGGTGTCGCGCCGTTCCTCCATGCGGGGAACGGCGCGGTTGCTTTCCAACCGGTGCATGCGCAATTTGCCCGTATGATTCTCCATACACTGGGCGGGGCGCATGTTTCCGCAGCTTGATTTTACGGGCATACAGACGCGTTCGGTTGCCGAACGGAGCAACAAGGTCACGCGGGAGTCGCTTGCGCGCGCAACCGGCGGTGGCGCCTCGTTCGAGGAGTTTGTGGACAACCTGCCGCGCATCCTGAAGGCCGGGGATCTTCGGATTCTTGCCGAGTCCGTCGCCAACGCGCGTCGCGCGGGTGCGCCCGTGATTTGGATGATGGGCGCGCACGTCGTGAAGGTGGGTCTGGCGCCTGTGCTTATCGACTTGATGGAACGGGGTTTCGTCACCGCCGTTGCCATGAACAGCGCCGCGGCAATCCACGATTCCGAATCAGCATTATACGGTGCAACCTCCGAGGATGTGGCCTCGAATCTGCGCGACGGAAGCTTCGGTATGTGGCGCGAGACGGGCGACTTCATCAACGGCACACTCAATGCAGCCGCGGCCGGAACGGCGATGGGTTATGGCGAGGCCCTGGGCGCGGCCCTTCACGAGAAGGGCGCGCCGCACATCGACAACTCTATCCTTGCGGCGGGTGTGCGCCTGGACCTTCCCGTATCGGTTCATGCCGCGATCGGCACCGATATCGTACATCAGCAGCCGGGTATGGACGGTGGCGCGACGGGCGAAATGTCGTTCCGCGATTTCCGTGTGCTTGCGCATGCCATTAAGGATCTGCGCGAGGGCGCGGTCGTGTTGAACATCGGATCGGCCGTGCTGCTTCCCGAGGTGTTTCTCAAGGCGCTCACGGTGGTCCGCAATCTCGGTTTTCCGGCCCACAACTTCATTGCCGCGAATTTTGACATGATACAGCATTACCGGCCCAATGTGAACGTTGTGTCGCGGCCCACACAGGGCGGAGGGCGCGGGTACACGTTCACCGGACATCACGAGCTCATGATCCCGTTGCTTGCCGCGATGATACGTCTCGCGGCGGGGAGGGCGGCGCAATGATTCCTTCGGAGCATATCGACGACATGGATGAAGGCGCATCCGCGGCAATGCCCGGCACCGCCTCCTCCGACACGCTCCCGCGTACCGAAGAACCCCGTTCAGACACACCGCTCCCGATTGCGCCGTGGCTTGCGGGCATTCTGTTTCTGGGCGCGATCTTTATTTCGTATCAGCTCATCGGCAGCGTCATCACCGTTCTCCTGATCGGGACATCGATCACACCCGACAATGTCAACGCCATGCGCATCGCCACGGTGTTCGCGCAGGTGGTCTTTCTGGCCGGCCCCGTGTTCGTCTTCACGCGGGTCTTCCGGTGGAATGTGCGCGCAGGCCTGCGCCTGCATCCCGTCTCGTGGCGTCCGGCGCTGGCGGTGATTCTCGCCGTTGTGGCGTTGCAGTTCGTACTGCAGGGGTACATGACCGCGCAGGAACACATACTCCGCACATACATTCTCACTCCGTCCTTGGAGAAGTTGTACGACGCCATCGAGAAGCTGATTGCGGGCGCATATAAAAGTCTGCTCCTGATGCAGTCGCCCTGGGAACTCGGCTTCGTATGGATCGTGGTCGCGTTCACACCCGCCCTGTGCGAGGAACTCGTGTTCCGGGGAGTCGTACAGCGTGCCTTCGAAAAGAGCATGCGGGCGCGATGGGCCATACTCCTCAACGCGGCGATCTTCGCGATGTTCCATCTGTACCCGACGCAGTTTGTGGCGCTCACGAGCGTCGGTCTGCTCCTCGGCTACGTCGTCTGGCGCGGCAATTCCCTGTATTACGGGATGATAGCACATGCGACGAACAACACGATCTCGGTGCTCAGCGTGTATTTTCTCGGCTACGAGGCGGCGTCACAGGAAGTTGCAGCGGCGGGCGCGGCACAGGACACGGCATATCTGGCGGGAGCCGGACTCGTCGTGTTGGTCGCCGCCCTGTTCGCGTTCCGTCGTTTCACCATGCACCGCGACACGACCTCCCCCCCGTTCACCATCGCATAGAGGTGTACCATGTCGTACTGTCCGCAGTGTTTCACCGAATACGTGGAAGGTGTTGCCGAGTGCAGCGATTGCCACGTGCCTCTTGAAGACGGCCCCCTCGTCCATTGCAAGAAATGTGAGGAACCGGTGCCCGCCACCGACACGTTCTGCGATCATTGCGGCGTTCTGCTGCTTGACGCGGAAACGGACGAGACACCTGAATGCGCCGAACATCCCGATTCACCCGCGATGGCGGGCTGCATCATGTGCGGCAAACCCGTGTGTTCCGAATGCGCGAACGAAATCGAAGGCAAGTACTTCTGCAACAACGACACGCACTATACCCTGCATCAGGATTACGCGGTGGTGTACCGTTCATCCGCGGAATATGAAGCCGAGATGATCCGTGCCAATCTCGAGAGCGCCGGTATCGACACGCAGCTATTTGATCAGCACGGCCACGTCTACTTCGTCGATATCGGAGAGATGGCGCTGGTGAGCGTGTACGTGCGTAAGGATGAGATCGAGCGGGCCGGAGAGATCGTGCAGGCGATACTGAATTCCCCGCCCTTGGAAGATGATGTGGATCCGACGGGAGCGCCCGCGTGAGCAACCTCTCCGCGCGTCTTCTCGTCGCAGCAGTCGCCATTCCAGTCATCGTGCTTCTCGCTTGGCTGGGAGGATATTTCTGGTTGTTTTTTGTCGGCGCTGTGCTGGTCGCCGCCATGCGTGAATTTTCAGACTTTGCCCGTGCGAAGGGTGCGGCGCCACAGACCGCGCTAATGACGGCGGCCGGGCTGGCGCTTCTTCTGGCTTTTATGCACGAACGGCTTGGCGCTGATATCGCGGCACTGTCGGGCGGTACGCTCCCGTATCCGCTGCATTGGCAGGCGGTAGTATGGATCGTCCTGCTGTTTGTCATTGTGGCGCCGCTCATCGAACTCTTCCGCAACCGCGGTTCAGCGCTCATGAACACCGCATTCAGTTTTCTCGGCTTTTTCTACATCGGTCTCTGCCTCGCCACGGTGGTGGGCATACGGGAGATCTTTTCCGTCGCGGAATTCCCCGTGGGCAGTGTGTTCGGTACTGCCGTGCTGAATGCAGCCCAGGCGGCGCAGCTCTCGGCATGGGGCGGCGCCACCGTCATCGCACTGCTCGCCACGATATGGATTTGTGACACCGCCGCGTACTTCGGCGGACGCACGATGGGAAAACACAAATTGTTCGAACGTGTCAGTCCCAATAAAACCTGGGAAGGTGCGGTCTGGGGATTTCTCGGAGCACTCGGCGCGATGGCCGGCGCAAAATACCTTGCGCTCGAATACCTGCCTCTGCACCATGCGCTCGTGATCGGCGCCTTTGTCGGCTCCGTGGGACAGATCGGCGATCTCGTGGAATCACTGTTCAAGCGTGATGCGGGTGTGAAGGATTCGTCGGCGCTTCTGCCCGGACACGGCGGAGTCTTCGACCGGTTCGACAGTCTGATCTTTGTCTCCCCCGTGGTGTTCCTGTATCTGGATTTTATCGTCTTCGCATAAGCCGCCCGCGCATCCGGTGCCCGGAAACGCGCATGTGACTCTGCCTTTTTTTGTGTATTATCGGACGGTTCCGTACGCCCGGCAGCACTTCACGCCGGGTGCTCCCTCCCATTCGTCCCACCGCCCAATCATCCGGAGAATCGTCCGTGTCCAGCGCGCGAAACACCAAATACGTGTTCATCACCGGCGGCGTCGTCTCGTCGCTCGGGAAAGGTATCGCTGCCGCATCGCTCGGCATGCTTCTGCAGTCGCGCGGCTTGCGCGTCACGATTCAGAAGTTCGATCCATACATCAATATCGATCCGGGCACGATGAGTCCGTATCAGCACGGTGAAGTGTATGTGACGGACGATGGCGCGGAGACAGATCTCGATCTGGGACACTACGAACGTTTCCTCGCCACGAGCATGACACGCGAGAACAACACGACGACGGGACAGATCTACAATACCGTGATTCAGAAGGAGCGTCGCGGCGACTATCTCGGCGCCACCGTGCAGGTGATTCCGCACATCACCGACGAGATCAAGCGCCATTTTGTGCGGCTCGCGCAACGCGAGTCCTACGACGTGATCATCACCGAAATTGGCGGCACGGTGGGCGACATCGAAAGTCTGCCCTTCCTCGAGGCAATGCGCCAGTTCATGATGTCGGTCGGGAAAAAGAACGCCATCAACATTCATCTCACGCTGGTGCCGTACATCAAATCCGCCGGTGAGTTGAAGACAAAACCCACGCAGCATTCCGTGAAGATGCTTCTCGAGCTGGGGATTCAGCCCGATATGCTGCTGTGCCGCTCCGACCGTCCGCTGCCTCTCAGCATCAGACAGAAAATTGGCCTGTTCTGCAACGTGCCTCCCGAGTACGTCATAGAGGCACGCGACGTATCCACGATTTATGAGTGCCCGATCGAATTTGCGCGGGAACGTTTCGACGAACGTGTGATCAAGCTCCTCAAACTGCGCACACAGCCGCCGGATCTCGAGCGGTGGACGAAGTTTCTCAAACGCGTGAAGGAGCCTCGGCACGAGGTCGAGATCGGCCTTGTGGGCAAGTACGCCGAGTATCACGACGCATACAAGAGCATCATCGAGGCCTTTGTGCATGCGGGCGCCGAAAACAACGCGCGCGTGAATCTGAACTGGATACACTCGGAGGACATCGAGAAGCACGGACCTGCCAAGTACCTGCGCAACATCGACGGCCTTCTTGTTGCGCCCGGTTTTGGGGAACGCGGTGTGGAGGGCAAGATCAAGGCGGTGCAGTACGTGCGCGAGAACGGCATCCCGTTTTTCGGAATCTGTCTCGGCATGCAGTGCGCCGTGATCGAATATGCGCGCAATGTGTGCGGGCTGAAGGACGCGAACAGCGCGGAGTTCGACGACACCGCGACGAACGTGATCGATCTCATGCTCGAACAGAAGAGCATACAGACCAAGGGCGGCACGATGCGGCTAGGCGCGTACCCCTGTGTACTCAAGCGCGGCAGCAAGGCCGCGGAGGCATACGGGCGCAGACAGATCGACGAGCGGCACAGGCACAGGTACGAAGTGAACAACCAGTACAGGTCCGTGCTCGAGGAGCACGGCCTCGTGTTCAGCGGCACGTCGCCCGATGAGATGCTGATGGAGATGATCGAACTTCCCGAGCATCCCTGGTTTGTGGGATGCCAGTTCCATCCTGAACTCAAATCGCGGGCAATCGATCCGCACCCACTGTTCCGCAATTTTGTGCGTGCCGCCGTGCTGCGGCACGAGGTGCGCGAACAGCAGGAACGCGAAACGTCCGCAGGAGCGTAAATCCCATGCCACGCCTGATCGGATCGACCGTGGTCCACTCCGCACTGCTTGTGGTTTTGTGCGCGGCCGTGCTGTGCTGCGTGCCGCGCGAACTCGCGGCGCAGCAGGACACGCTGCGCTACGACGGCATCGCCCTCCCCGCCGAGGGCCAGCTCTTCGCCTTCACCACGTTTCCGGGCGAACTCGACGTTGTGTACAACGTGCGCTTCACACCGACCGAACGCTGTATACTCGAGGGTGTGGAATTGGGATTCAGCGTGGTCAAATTTGAACCCGAGAGTGGCAGCGACACCCTCGTGGTGTGGGTGTATGAGAGCAGCGCCGTTCCTCCCGTGCCCGTGAATGTGGGGAAGACGTTCCTGTTCGATCTCGGCAACCAGGGCGTACCGGCCGGGAACATCGCAGTGCAGAATCCCCTCGCCTCGGGAGCGCGCGAGCTGCGTTTTCTGCCATTTAATCCGCCTCTCGTATTTGCGCCGAAGCGCGACTTCCTGATTGGAGTGAAGCTGCGGTCGAAACAGCGCTACGCGATAGACGCGGGACTCTGGAACGGTTTTGCCCTGCTCGTGCGACGTGACATCGCGGAGTTCGATCGTTACCGCCGCCTGATGATCACCGCCGATCCGGCGGGCGCGCGGAATCTGCCCTTTGCTGGTCAGAACAACGCCAGCATGTGCCTGCGCGCCATAGTGCGGTACGATGCGGGGCTGCCCGACACAAAACTCACCGGCACATCCGCCGTGCCCGAGCACGCGGCGCTTTCGATCGGAAGCACATATCCCGAGCCCGTGCGTGATGTCTGCACCATTACATTTTCCGCGCCCGCATCGAGCGCGGTGCGGCTCGCCGTGTACGACATCTTCGGCCGCGAGGCCGCGCTGCTCGCGGAGGGCCGGACGGAAAACGACGTGCGGTACGCGCGTTTCGATGCGGCGGGAGCGGGACTCGTGCCGGGACTGTATTTTCTCCGCCTTTCCTCGGACGCCGGAGTTGTGACGCGTCCGATCATCGTTTCCCGATGAGGATTCCGGAACACAAGATCGAAGAGGTTCGAGCGTCGGCGGACATCGTCGATGTGATCAGTGGTTTCGTGCGATTAAAAAAGGCGGGTCGCAATTTTATCGGACTCTGCCCCTTCCACCAGGAAAAGACTCCCTCGTTCAACGTCAATCCCGAACGAGCGATATACAAGTGTTTCGGCTGCGGGCGCGGCGGCAATGTGTTCTCGTTTCTCATGGAGACCGAGCGGATTTCGTTTGTCGAGGCCGTGACGGAACTTGCGGAGCGTTATCATATAACGATCGTGCCCGAAACTGGGCACACATCGACCGCGGCTGCGGACACGGAAGTATTGTATGAGACGACGCGGCAGGCGGCCCGCTTTTTCTACGACACCCTGCTGAAGCCGGAAGGCGCACCGGGCGCGGAGTACTTCAAACGGCGCGGTTGGACGACGGAAACACAGACGCGATTCGGCCTCGGGTACGCGTCGGATTCCTGGGACGCCTTCCTGCGCTTCGCGCGCGAGCGCGGCCTGTCCGACGACATTCTCGAAACCACCGGGCTCATCGTACGCCGCGAAGGCGGCCGGGTGTACGACCGCTTCCGCGGGCGCGTGATCTTCCCGATTTTTTCCGCGTCGCGCAAGGTGATCGGTTTCGGCGCGCGCACTCTCGCCGCGGGCGAAGAGCCGAAGTATCTGAATTCGCCCGAGACGCCGATTTACAACAAGAGCCGTGTGCTCTACGGTCTCTCGCATGCGATTCCGGCCATCCGCGCGCAGGACGCGGTGGTCATCGTGGAAGGATACGCCGATGTGCTGTCGATGAGCCAGGCCGGCATCACCCATGTTGTCGCAACCAGCGGCACGGCGCTGACGCCCGAACAGGTGCGCATGCTCACGCGCTACACGCGAAACTTCTTCTTCCTGTACGACGCGGATTCCGCCGGGTTTGCCGCCATGGAACGCGGTATCGATCTGATGCTGGAACAGGACTGCGATCCGCGCATCGTGACGTTGCCGCAGGGCGAAGATCCGGACTCCTACGTCCGAAAATACGGAGCCGACGGCGTCGGTGCGCGTCTGGCAGAGGCCGTGTCCTTTGTGGATTTCATCACGTCGCGTTATGAGCGCCAGGGGAAACTCGAGACGCCCGAAGGGAAGACCGAGGCCGTGCGACATGTCGTGGGATTGCTTGCAAAGATGGAAGACCGCATCCGTCGCGAATTGTACGTGCATCATCTCGCGGAAAAATATCGGATATACGAATCCGTTTTATATGACGAACTGGACACGCTGCTCCGGCGGCGCAAGGGCGACAGGTCCTCGTCGCAGCGGCCCGCGCGGCGTCCGGACATCGTGCCCGATGTCACAGGCCTCGCCGCCGAGCTTCCGCGGGCGGAGAAGGAATTCCTCGGGCAGCTTTTCCAGACTCCGTCCGAGGTTCAGCGCGAAGCGCTGCACTGTGTGCTGCCCGACGCCTTCACCGATCCGCGCAGCCGCGCGCTTGTCGGACTGCTCATCGAGATGGAGGAGGTGGAAGGTTCGGTGTCGCTCGGAGAAGTGCAGGCCCGGCTTGGCGACGACCTCTCGCTGCACGCGGCGTTGGCCGATGTGTTGCTCACGCCCGACACGAGTCCACGATGGACCGATGTACAGACTGTGAAACCGCGGGACTTTGCGCGCGGCCTCGTGCAGTCGTACGCATCGGTGCTCGTGCGCAGCATCGATGTCACACTGAAACGTCTCGAGACACTTTTCCGCTTGACACCTGACGACATCACGATGGCTGGCGACAAGGTGCAGCTCGAGAAACTCAGGAACGCGTTGATGCAATCCGAGGCGCTGGATTTTTCCGACATCGCGCGTTTTCAGACGGTGTTGTTCGACACCTGGGGCGCACCGCAGGCGGGGCCTTCCGCTCCGGGTCAAGTTTCATGACGATTGCGCCGGGCGTACCTTAACACGCGAGAGAACGGAGAAGACCATGAAGACATACACGGATCAGGAAGTGTCCACCCTCTGCGCAGAGCGCGCAGGATGGTCCGGCAACAGCGCGGGCATTACGCGCACCTACGAATTTCCCACGTTTCACAGAGCCGTCGCATTTATCGTGCAGGCGGGCATGATCGCGGACGTCGCCGATCATCATCCCGACATGACGATCAGGTACTCGCGTGTACGTGTCGATCTTTGCACACACAGCGCCGGCGGTGTGACAGGGAAGGACTTCGCACTGGCCGACGCGCTCGACGCGGCCGCGGGGAGTTGACGCCGATGCCCACGCGACGCGAAGCACTCGAGGCCTTCCTCGCCGCGGATCCGGACGATGCGTTCACCCGCTACGCCCTCGCACTGGAATACGCGTCAGCCGGCGAGACAAGTCGCGCCATCACGTGCCTGAACGACACCATCGCGCGCGACCCGCACTACGTGCCCGCGTATCACCAGCTCGGACGCCTGTATGCCGAGACCGGACGAGACGCGGACGCCGCAGACGCCTACACGCGAGGCATTGCGGAGGCGCGGCTGCAGAAGGACAATCATGCCGCATCAGAAATGACACAGGAACTCGAATCACTTTCGGAAGACAGATCATGACACTCACACCCGACACCGCACTCGACCTTTTCCGCGCCGCGGGCGCATTCCTCGAAGGGCACTTTATTCTGACGTCCGGACTGCACAGTCCGCACTACGTCGAAAAATTCCGCGTGTTGGAACACCCCGACATCACGGCGCGCCTGTGCGGGCAGATCGCGGAGAACTTCCGTGAGACATCGCCGACCGTGGTGATAGGCCCCGCAACGGGCGGCATCATTCTCGCGCACGAGACGGCGAAACATCTCGGCATCCGCGCGATGTTCACCGAACGTGTCGACGGCCGCATGCTGCTGCGCCGCGGATTCAGCATCGGTGCGCAGGACCGCGTGCTGTTGGTCGAGGACGTGGTGACGACTGGCGGTAGCATCCTCGAAGTGGTGGATGTGGTCCGCGCGACGGGTGCATCCATCGTCGGTCTGGGGTATCTTGTGGACCGCAGCGGCGGCCGTGCCGATTTTGGTGTGCCGGCCACGCCACTGATCACATTGGACGTCGTGACCTATCAGCCCGAGAGCTGTCCGCTCTGCGCGGGCGGTTCACCGGCGATCAAGCCGGGGAGCACGGGCAAGACCGCCTGAATCCGCGCTTGCGGCGCCGCGTTTCAGTACGCGAGCGCCGCGGTTACGGCGTCGTGCGACAGGTCCGAAAGCGGCAGTATGCCGTGGAACGCGCATGTCTCATCACGGAGCGATTCGGGATTGCCGTCGGTGGCGACACCCAGTATCGGACTGGTGGCGAGCTGTTCCATCAGGGCGAAACGCAGGGCCGCTGCGAGCGAATCGGTCGATGCGGCGTCGTGTTCGATGCATACGAGTCCGGGCGGGTTGCCGTCGGCGACGAGCGCAAGCGAGGCGCGGTTTTGCAGGTCGAACGACGTCACCTCCGCGTGCGGAAAGCGGCGTCGCAGCTCGTCGGCGAAAGCCGGCGAACGTCCAATCGCCGCCAGCCGGTCGAACGATGGTGACGGCACGGGCCTGTCCCGCAGGCCGAGACGTGTCAGGCGTTGCGCGCATTCGATCACGTCTTCGCGCATGACGGGCTTCTGCAGATAATCCGACGCGCCGCGCTCGTATCCCACAAGACGGTTCGGAAGCACCGTGATGAGTACCACGGGAATGCGCCGCGTTCTCTCGTCGGCCTTGAGCGTGTTGAGCACCTCGAGACCGTCCATGCTGGGCATCCACACGTCAAGTGTGATCAGATCGGGCACGTGTGTGCGTGCCTCCTCGATGCCCGATTCGCCATTGTACGCGTGCAGCGTCTGGAAGCCGGCGTGGTTCAAGTAGTATTCGAGCAGCGTGCCGATGGGAACAACATCCTCGATGACGAGCACAAGCGGGACCTTCCGTTCCACCTGCGCCATCATGCCGTAATCGTGTATGTACACGTTGAGACGGGCGATGAGGGGATCCTGGTCGAGCCACACTTTCATGCCGTGCGCGGCCGCCGTTTTTTGTGCGAGAGTGTAGAGGACAATATTGTCCGACATCGAAAGTATGCCCGCGGGTGTCGGTCGTTTTTCGATGATTCCCGGCGTGGTCTGAAACGTCAGATGCACGGCGGGACTCGGCGGAAAGTTGAACGCGACGTGTGTGCCGGTTGGAAGCGCGCGGGCCGTGATGCGGACGCGCTCGCCGTTGCGGACCGTTTCGAGACTGAGCCGTCCCAGCCACGAGAGAATGCGGCGCAGTGTGTCGGGGTTGCCGAATGCGCGCGGAAGAGACGGATCGGACTCGATGTCCAAACCGGTTTCCCTCGCGCGTGCAGCGTCCCCGTGCTGCGACACCACCTCGTCGAGCAAAGGTTTCAGGTCGAAATATGAACCGGGTTCATTGACGGACATTGAGAATACGGCGCTGGTGATGGTACGATTGTGGTGTGCCCCTGGCACCGGGATCAGGAATAAGGCCCCGTGTAGTAGAGCCGAAAGATAGTGAAGTTCAATCCTGAATTGCATCAGGTTTCTGGAATTTCATTGCAGTTTCTTCACGATATCAGGGCTGGCGGGCGCGGACGCGGGTGCTTGCATCTCCGTCTGCGCGATGATATTTTCTCTCGATATTCTCCGAATTCGGCAACTCTTGCGGGATGGTCCATGAGCCTTGCAGTACAGTTCACGACGATCGTGGAAATGTTCCACCACCTGTTCACGAAGTACGCCTCCCGCGAGCAACCGTATTTGATGCACAAAAAAAATGGCGCGTACGTCGGCATAACCTATTCCGAAGCACAGGACATGGTGACGCGATTTGCGTTCGGGATGATGGAGCTGGGCATCGAGGAACACGACCGTGTCGCGATCCTGTCGGAGAACCGCCCCGAGTGGGTCATCGCCGATGTCGCGTCGCTTGCGTTGCGCTGTGTCGACGTGCCCATTTTCCCTTCGCAGACCGCCAAACAGATCGAATTCATTCTCAACGACAGCGGTGCGCGCGCGATCATCGTATCGAATCAATTCCAGCTTGGAAAGGTGTTAAAGATCCGGGAGAGCGTTCCGTCGCTCCGGCATGTGATCGTGATGAACGAGAAGGTGGACAACGCTCCCGACGACGTGCTGCATTTCTCACGGGTGATGGAACTCGGAACCGCCTCCGTGCAGTTCGATCCGCATATGCTCTCAAAGGCGGCGCGTGCCGTGCGCCCCGAGGACCTGTGCACGATCATCTACACTTCGGGAACCACGGGCAACCCCAAAGGCGTGATGCTTTCGCACAGCAATTTTGTATCGAACATCACGGCCTCATCGCAGGTGCTGCCCATCACTCCTGACGATCTTCTGCTGTCGTTTCTCCCGCTCTGTCATGTGTTCGAGCGCATGGCGGGATACTACACCGCGATGGCCTGCGGCGCCGCGACCGCGTACGCGGAATCGATCGAGACCGTCGCCGACAACCTGCTGGAAGTGCATCCGACCATCGTGTGTGCGGTGCCGCGGCTCTTCGAGCGTATCCACACGCGCATCCTGCGCAAGGTGGAGAAGGATCCCGCATCGCGGCGCAAGATTTTCGCCTGGGCCGTATCCGTCGGCCGCGCCTATGCCAAGGCGCGCCGCGCGGGCCGCATATCCGCGGGGCTGCGCGCGCGTCATGCGCTGGCGGACCGCCTCGTCTTCAGCAAACTGAAAGCACGGGTCGGCGGACGCATCAAGTTTTTTGTGTCGGGCGGCGCGGCGCTGCCGCGTGAACTCGGCGAGTTCTTCGAGGCCGTGGGAGTGCTGATCATCGAAGGATACGGCCTCACGGAAAGTTCGCCCGTGATCGCCGCGAATCGTCCCGAGGCCTACCGCTTCGGCACTGTGGGTCATCCGATCCCAGGCGTCGAGGTGCGCATCGCCGAGGACGGCGAGATCCTGACGCGCGGGCCGCATGTCATGATGGGGTATTACAACAATCCCGAAGCAACGGCCGAGTCGATCGACAGCGACGGCTGGCTGCACACGGGTGACATCGGGACGATAGACTCCGAAGGGTACATCTCCATCACGGACCGGAAAAAGCACCTGTTTGTCAGTTCCGGCGGAAAAAACATCGCCCCGCAGCCGATCGAGAACCTTTTCTCCGGCACGGAATTCATCGAGCAGTTTGTGCTTATCGGTGATAAACGCATGTTTCTCAGCGCGCTCATAGTGCCCGACTACGACGCGCTGGCCGATTACGCCCGTGCACACGGCATCGCCTTCGGTGAAAAGAGCGAACTGGCCCAGAATCCCGAAATCCAGCGCCTGATCGAGGAGCGGATACAGGGCGCGCAGAAGGATCTTGCGAGCTTCGAACGTGTGCGACGTTTCACCCTTCTCGAAGAACCGCTGACAATCGAAAACGGCGGTTTGACACCCACGCTGAAGGTGAAACGCAAGGATGTCGAGGCCCGGTACAAGGACGTGATCGAGACCATGTACAAGACCTAGGCCCCGATCATCTTGGTTCGGTGTCCGAATTTCCCTACATTCGAAAGATAGCCGCAGCACATCCACTGACTCATGCTCGAAGCGTACATTCCCATCTTTCTCATCCTCGCAGTCGCCGTCATTTTCGGCGTCGTTTCCGCGAACCTCTCATGGCTGCTCGGACCGCAACGCCCGAACCGCGAGAAACACTCCACGTATGAAAGCGGCATGGAGCCCGTGCGTTCGGCGCACGAGCGCTTTTCCGTCAAATATTACATGGTGGCCGTACTGTTCATCCTCTTCGATATCGAAGTGGTGTTTATGTATCCCTGGGCAGTGCAGTACCGGAACCTGGGGCTGTTCGGTTTCGTTGAAATGATTGTATTCATAACCATCCTTATGGTTGGCTACGTGTACATTCTGAAGAAAGGAGCCCTGAGATGGGACTAGAATCCGCACTTGGTGAGGGATATATCACCACAAAAATAGATGCATTGGCAGCATGGGCGCGAAAAAACTCGCTGTGGCCGATGCCGATGGGAATTTCGTGCTGCGCCATCGAACTCATGTCGGCAGGAGATCCGCGCCACGATATTTCGCGTTTCGGCATGGAGGTCATGCGTTTTTCGCCGCGCCAATCCGACGTGATGATTGTGGCCGGCACCGTGACATACAAGATGGCGAAGGTTGTGCGAAAGATTTACGACCAGATGGCCGAACCGCGGTGGGTGATCGCGATGGGCGCCTGCGCCTCGTCGGGCGGCATGTTCCGTTCTTATTCCGTGGTGCAGGGCATCGACCAGTTTCTTCCCGTCGATGTTTTTGTATCCGGATGTCCGCCGCGCCCCGACAACCTCTTCCACGCGCTTATCGAACTGCAGAAGAAAGTGGGTGCGAGCAGCGTGCTCGACTACATGAACAGCGAGGAGACGAAGGCCGCCTGACCGGGCGGTTGTTCGCCTTGCACGATACAGCCCCGCAAGTCTCTCATGAAACCCATACTCGAAACAGTGATCGCGGGCCTGCGCGAAAGCTTCGGTGAGCGCATTCTCGACGTGAGTGAATTCCGCGACGACGTGACCGTGCACATCGAGAAAAGCGCCATCGCCGAAGTGGCCCTCTGGCTGCGCGACAACAGCGCCTGCCCGTTCCCGCTCTGTGAGGACATGTTCGCGATGGACGCCTTCACACGGCGCAACCGCTTTGAAGTGAAGTATCACTTCTTTTCGGTTCGCGAGAAGGTGCGCATTCATGTAAAGACGGCGGTGGATGAGAAGGACGCGCAATTGCCGTCCATCACGCCCATATTTCCCTCGGCCAATTTCGCCGAACGCGAGGCCTACGACATGATCGGCGTGCAGTTCACAGGCCATCCGGATCTTCGCCGCATGTACATGCCGGAGGACTACGAGTATTACCCGCTGCGGAAAGATTTCCCGCTGATGGGCGTCCCCGGTTCCATTCCTCTGCCGAAACGTTAACACCCCGACATGAGCATCGCGTCCGATCTCGACTTCAACGCTCCCATAAGCACCGCGGCGCTGCCCGCGCGCGAGAAGCGCTCGAAAATTCTGCAGGCGCTTCTTGACGCCGACCCCAATCTGTCGTTCGAGGATCCGCTCGAAAACGACATGGTGCTGAACATGGGGCCGTCGCATCCCGCCACACACGGGGTACTTCGCCTGCTTCTCCGTCTCGACGGCGAGACCGTCGTGCATTGTGTACCCGAACTGGGTTACCTGCACCGCGGGTACGAAAAGATCGCGGAGAACGAATCGTACCACGAGTTCATTCCGCACACCGACCGGCTCGACTATCTGCAGCCGATGCACAACAATGTGGCGTACATCCTTGCCGTCGAAAAACTTCTCGGCATCGAGGCGCCGCCGCGCGCGCAGTGGGTACGCACGCTGGTGTCGGAACTGGCGCGCATCTCGTCGCATCTTGTGGCCCTGGGCGTCATGGCGATGGACGTGGGCGCGATGACGCTGCTGCTGTGGTGTTTCCGCGAACGAGAAAAGTTGTACGACATTTTCGACCTCATTGCCGGAGCGCGTTTCACCACGAGTTACACACGTATCGGCGGAGTCGCCCAGGACGTCGACGACGAGGCCCTCGCCGCGATACGCGTCTTCCTCGATCAGTTCCCCGAGCGAGTGCGCGAATGTGAACGTCTGCTCAATCGCAACAGGATTTTTGTGGACCGTTGCCGCAATCTGGGTGTGATTTCCGGCGCCGACGCACTCGCCGCAGGATTCACCGGTCCGAACCTCCGCGGCTCGGGCATTGCGATGGATCTGCGCCGCGACACGCCGTACCTCGTATACGACCAGCTCGATTTCAAGGTGATCACCGAGGACGAATGCGACGCCCTCTCGCGCTACTACGTGCGCCTCTACGAGCTGTACGAAAGCGCCTCGATTGTGCGGCAGTGCCTCGACAAGATGCCTGCGGGTCCGGTGCACGCGCATGAACCCAAGAAGGTGCTTCCGCGCAAGGAGCGCATTTACACCCGCATGGAAGAGCTGATCCACGATTTTATGATCGTCAACTTCGGCGTAAATCCTCCCGCGGGCGAGGTGTATCACGCGGTCGAATCCTCGAAGGGGCAGCTCGGATTCCACATCGTCAGCCGCGGCGACGGACATCCCTGGCGCCTGAAAATCCGCTCCCCGTCATTTTACAACATCAGCGTTGTGCCGCGGCTCGTAAAGGGGCACCTGCTGTCCGATATCGTCGCCGTCGTCGGGAGCATCGATCCCGTGATGGGTGAAGCCGACAAGTAATCACATGGATGCCATGTTCACTCCGGAAGACCTCGCCAAAGTCGCAGAGATACGATCCCACTACCCCACCGGCCTCGCGGCGTTGATGGGTGTGCTGCATTTGTACCAGGATCGGCACGGCTGGGTTTCGGATGAAGGCGCCGCGTACGTGGCATCGCTGCTGGATGTGCCGGTCGAATCGGTGCTGGGCGTTGTTTCGTTCTACGAGATGTACCACCAGCACCCGCTTGGCAAGTACAACCTGCAGGTGTGCACGAACGTGTCGTGTCTGCTGTGCGGATCCGATACGGTGCTTGCCGTCCTGAAGGACAAGCTCGGCATCGGTCCCGGCGAAACCACGGCCGACGGCCTGTTCACCATTCACGAGGCGGAATGCCTCGGCTCCTGCGGCACAGCGCCGATGATGTCGGTGAACAAGGATTATTACGAGAAGCTCACGCCTGCAAACGTGGTCGAGGTCATAGACCGCCTCGCGGCGAAGGGCTGATGCCCGCGACACCGGAAGCGACAATTCAGAATACAGAATCCAGAATACGATGATTTGCCCGGCTGCCGCGTCTCTGGCCGGGTGAGACACGAGACACGGAAACAATGACGACCTACGAGCCCATCCTTCTGCCGCCGATCGAGAACCTGCACGACATCGCCGTGTACGAGGCGCACCGCGGATACCAGCATGCGCGCAAGGCGTTTCTGCTGGCGCCGGAGAACGTGACGGCGGAAGTGAAGGCCTCGGGCCTGCGCGGGCGCGGCGGCGCCGCGTTTCCCACCGGGCTGAAGTGGACGTTCATGCCCAAACAGACCGACAAGCCGAAATACCTCTGCATCAACGGCGACGAGAGCGAGCCCGGGTCGTTCAAGGACAGGCAGATCTTCGAATTCAATCCCCATCTGCTCATCGAGGGCATACTCATCGCCGGCTGGGCCATGGGCATACAGACCGCCTACATCTACATCCGCGGCGAGTACGAGAAGTGGGCACGCCTGATGGAAGAGGCGCTGGCGCAGGCGTACAACAAAGGATATGTCGGTCCGAAAATGCGCGAGACGTTCGGAATCGATTACGCGATCGACATCCATGTGCATCGCGGAGCGGGCGCGTACATTTGCGGCGAAGAGTCGTCGCTGATGAATTCGATCGAAGGCAAACGTC
The DNA here is from genome assembly GCA_016218045.1 of Ignavibacteriota bacterium. Classification (NCBI taxonomy): domain Bacteria; kingdom Pseudomonadati; phylum Ignavibacteriota; species Ignavibacteriota bacterium. The sequence goes on along the minus strand of JACRFB010000072.1, from coordinate 37,480 downwards.
CCTACCCGCGCGTCAAGCCGCCGTTCCCGGCGCAGGTGGGCCTCTGGGGCTGTCCGACAACCATCAACAATGTCGAGACGATTGCCAACGTGCCGGCGATCATCGACCGCGGCGCGGCCTGGTTCTCGAAGATCGGGGCGGAGAAGCAGCCGGGTCCGATACTCTACGGAATATCGGGGCATGTGAACCGTCCGGGCGTGTACGAGCTGCCGACAGGCATGCTGCTCACCGAACTGATTTACGATGTGGCGGGCGGGGTGCCCGGAGGCAAAAAGATCAAGATGGTCATCCCGGGCGGATCCTCGATGCCGCCCCTGCGCGGGGATCAGCTTGACGGCGTTCGCATGGATGCGGAGTCACTAAAGGCGGTCGGATCGGCCATCGGCACCGCAGGCATCATCGTGATGGACGAAGACACCGATCTGCTGCGCGTTCTCGCGCGGATCACCCATTTTTACTGGGCCGAATCATGCGGGCAGTGCACCCCGTGCCGCGAGGGAACGGGTTGGATGCTCAAGGTACTCAACCGTTTGGCATCGAGTCAGGGTAGGGCGGGCGACCTCGACCTGCTCCTGAGTGTGGCTCAAAACATCGAAGGGAACACCGTGTGCGCGCTCGGTGACGCAGCCGCCTGGCCCGTGAAATTCACCATACAGAGGTTCCGTGAGGAATTGGAAGCGGAGATGTCCGCTGGCAGCCACTGACCTTTTCACTTGTGCGTGAGGCGTTATGCCGCACACGATTCGGATTGTTGGGGACCCGCCGTTAATCCTGGTCACGATTACAGACGACGTGACCCGTGAATCCGCGGTACGCTTCAACCTCGAAGCGATCGAGACCGGCGAAAAGCTGGGCATACACCGCTACCTCTTCGACGCGCGAGGGGCACGGAACGTGGAGCAGCCCTCGGGCAACTTCGCCTTCGCCAACGAGGATCTGACCAGCATCGGCGTGGACAGGGCGAACCGCGTCGCCATGCTTGTGGATGTCGACGATCATTCACACGACTTCGTCGAAACGGTGGCGCGCAATTCAGGACACCCGGTCACGATTTTCCGCGATCTCGAGGCCGCGCTGGACTTCCTGAAGGCGTGAGCATGTGACGGAGTGTTCGAAGCGCTGCAGCACGGGAGAAACATCTCACCTCGTACAGCGCCTCGTGTGATTCCCCCGCGGCATGCGTGGCGGCACGCTTGGAATTCGGAGAAACAAACACCAAATTCCCCGCTGCACTTTCACTTCCATAATCCCGGTTCCATCACGCGTCGGAAATCGTTTTGACGGCGCGGAGGGGCGGACGCGCATGACCGCATTCGAAACACACGCCCACGCGGTGGCCGGTTTCATTTCCTCTGAGGACATCCCCATGGACCTGTTTCAAATAGACGATCACGGCTGTCTGTACATCTCTCCCGACATCGACGATTGGGAACCTGTAAAACAGAATGAAATCCATGCGATCTTCGATCTGGACGGCAATCTCGACCTCGGGATTCCCGAGATACCCGGCCAGATGTTGTACGTATATTTTCCATTCGACGACAAGGGGCTGCCCGACCTCGAACGTCTGCATGCCATCGCGCGCCTTGGCGCAACACTGGTCAAGGATGGCGTCGGCGTGCTGTCACATTGTGGTATGGGACACAACCGGTCGGCGCTGCTCGCCGGTGTGATGCTGACCTACATGGGAAAAAGTGGTGCGGAGGCCGTGGAGCTGCTTCGTATGAAACGCCAGGGGGCGCTGTACAACAAGGTGTACGCGGAGTATCTCGAGAAACTGCCGGTGGCCGCGTCGAGTTAGATATGGTTACACCCGCGGTGCTGCCCGGAGCGCCGGGAAGCCCCCTTGCACGGTCCGCACGTCGACACTCCCACGGCTGAGGGTCAACCCATGGGTTCTCCGTTACGGGGTAGTGCTGGTGACGTGCAACAGCGGCTCTCGTTCCGGTGTAAAAAATCCCTTATAATGAAAGTTCGTTGCGCGATTGCGCGCGGCGCGTGGCTCGGCCGACGACCACGCGTCGGGTCACGTCATACCAGCAGAGGACCATGCCATGGCAACCCTGGAGCAGGCGGTACAGACACAGCTCGCAAACATACAGAAAAAGACAGGTCGTACATTGGACGAACTGGCGGCCGTCGCCCATAACAGCGGACTGACAAAACACGGAGCGCTGCGCGACATGTTCAAGACCCAGTTCGGGCTCGGCCACGGCGATGCGAACACCCTTGTGCACATGATCCTGAAGTCCGACGGCAGCTCGGCCGCACTGGACAAGGGGCTCTCGTCTGACGATGTCGTGGACGCCATCTATACCGGCCCGAAGGCCGCCCTGCGGCCGATTCATGATGCGGTGATGGCGCACGCGCGGAAACTCGGAGAATTCGAGATTGCACCGAAAAAGGGCTACATCAGTCTGCGCAGGAAGAAACAATTCGCGATGCTGGGACCCGCGACGAACACACGCGTGGAACTCGGATTGAACATGAAGGGCGCAGAGGGGACGGAGCGTCTTCTGGAGCAACCCGCCGGCGGGATGTGCTCGCACAAGGTGAAACTCACCGACGCCGCGGAAGTGGACGGCGACGTTGTCGCCTGGTTGAAACAGGCCTACGATACGGCGGGTTGACCACATACGTGCCCGGTCGACGCGCCATACCGTGTCTGTTTCTCGTCCTGCTCCTCGCGCAGTCAGCGGGCCCGTTTGTCTTTTTTGAAGGACGCATGTACCTGGCGAAGAAGGAGATGAAGCGTCTTCTCAAAGTCCAGGCCCCCGCATCCATGCTTCGGGTTTTCGTTTTCCCGACAGCGCCGGCGGTGCAGCAGCGGCTCGGCGTCCGTTGGATTGAGGATCACGAGTTCCGGCTCGACGGACGCATGTACGACATAGTCCGGTCTGAGCAGCGCGGCGACAGCGTGGTGTACACCTGCATCGAAGACGAAATGGAAACCCGGCTCTTCGCAGGGTTGGATGCGCTGATCCGCGCCCACATGAACTCCGAAACAAAACAGAAAGCGGCCGAATCGCGAGTGCAACGCCTGCTGGCGCAGCCCTTCCTCGAATCGGCACTATGGGATATACCGGATCTTGCATATCTCGGATCTGTGACGAGTGACCATGCTGCGCGTCCGTCTGAATGGATGCCGCAGCCAGCGGCCCCGCCGCCGAAGGTCTGATTCCGGCATTCACCTGATCAGATCTCCCGCCCGCACGCATCGACAGAGACCGGGGCATCTTCCATCCTGAACCCACCGGATGCGGAGGATGCTGCGCCGTTATACGCGGAGCGTGACGGCGGGCCATTGATTCCGATTCTTACGGCGCGGGGATGCTGTCGGCGCGGACTGCCGCGGCGATACTCCTACGCTAATACTGGACACAAGGAAGATTCATGCTACGAATTTCGATTTTCCTTTTCATAGTCATGTGCGTCTGGATCACAGCGGACGCGCAGCAGCTCACCGTGCGCGACCGCGCCTCGGGGCGCGGGCTTGAACATGTGATTGTGCGCGGCGGCGACGGACAGGTGCGCAGCACCGATGCTGACGGGCGCGCGGATCTTACCGGTCTCGCACCTGGCACACGGCTGCGAGTTGAGCTTATCGGGTACACGTCGCAGGACGTCGGCGTCGACGAATTGCACGAGCGCGGCTACATCGTCTATCTCGAAGAAAAACCCTTTCGCATGGAAGAAGTGATCGTCTCAGCAACACGCTGGAAACAACCGCAGCGGGATGTGCCGTCGCGGACCATCGCCGTCCGCGAGGGGGATGTGCTGCTTGCCAATCCTCAGACCGCGGCGGATCTGCTTGCCGCGTCGGGTGAGGTGTACGTGCAGAAGAGCCAGCTCGGCGGCGGGAGTCCGATGATACGCGGCTTCGCGACAAACCGCGTGCTCATCGCTGTCGACGGTGTGCGAATGAACACGGCGATATTCCGCACGGGCAACGTGCAGAATGTGATCAATCTGGACCCGCTCGCCATCGAACGCACCGAGGTTCTGTTCGGACCCGGCGCTGTGATGTACGGCAGCGATGCCATCGGTGGTGTGATGAGCTTCTCGACACTGGGAGCACGCTACGGCACTACCGATGGGCTTACCTTCAGCGGGAACGCCTACACGCGCGGCTCGAGCGCAAACGGCGAAAAAACCGGACATGTGGATCTTGAATACGAACTGCCCCGCTGGGGATTTGTCACGAGTTTCACGTACAGCGACTACGGCGATTTACGCATGGGCAGCCACGGTCCCGACGATTTTCTGCGCACGCGCTACATGGAGCGTATCAATGGCGTGGACAGCATACTGACCAACGGTGATCCGGAACTGCAGGTGCCCTCGGGATATTCCCAGTGGAATGTCATGCAGAAAATCCGCCACCGCCCCGCCGAGGGCTGGGATCTCTCGTATGGGTTCCATTACTCCCGGACGTCGGACTACGCGCGATACGACCGTCTGACGCGGCCGCGAGGCAGCGGGCTCCGTTCGGCCGAGTGGTACTACGGTCCGCAGACGTGGATGCTGCATTCCCTTGCGATCGGGAACAGCGGCGGGTCTGTTCTGTACGACAATCTCCGCGCGACGCTTGCGTATCAGCGCTTTGGTGAGAGCCGGCACGACCGTGACTTTGGCAAACCGACATTATTCCACCGGACCGAATCGGTGGATGCGATATCGGTCAACCTCGATGCAAGCAAGGCCCTGGCGGAGAAATACACCGTGTCGTACGGTGTGGAACTGCTCCACAACACCGTCGGGTCCACGGGCGAAAACGAGGACGTCCGGACCGGAGTTTCAATTCCAGGATCCACGCGGTATCCCGACGGCGCGACGTGGCAGGCGGCCGCACTGTACGCCAACCTCACATGGTCGGTGCTGCCGGCCCTGTCGTTGCAGGCCGGCGCGCGATATTCGTTCATTTCGCTCCGCGCGGATTTCGACACCACGTTTTTCCATTTCCCGTTCACAACCGCGGCAATGGACAACGGTGCAATGAGCGGGAGCCTGGGGGCGGTGTACCGTCCCATCGAAGCTCTCGCGTTGCATGGAGTGCTGTCGAGCGGATTCCGCGCACCGAATGTCGACGACGTCGGCAAGGTGTTCGACTCCGCACCCGGCGCCGTCGTGGTGCCGAATCCCGATCTACGGCCCGAGTACGCATACAATGCAGAACTCGGCGCGAGTTTGATCATCGACGAAGTGGTGAAGATCGACGTCACGGCGTTCTCGACGCTTCTGCGTGATGCGCTGGTCCGTCGCAACTTCACATTGAACGGGCAGGACAGCATCCTCTACGACGGCAGCATGAGCCGGGTTCAGGCGATACAGAATGCGGCCGAGGCACACGTGTCGGGTGTGCAGGCACGGCTCGAGCTGCGTCTCCCGGGTGGTTTTGGTCTGACGTCGCATTTCACCACGATGAGTGGCGATGAGGAACTCGACGACGGGAGCACAGGACCACTGCGGCATGTGGCGCCGTGGTACGGCACAACACGCCTTACCTTCACCATGTCGCGCTTCGATGCCGATGTTTCAGCGGTGTATAACGGCACGGTGAGCGCCGAGGATCTGGCCCCCGGCCTCGAGGGCAAGGACTACCTGTACGCGCTCGATGACAACGGCAAACCCTATGTACCCGGCTGGGTCACGCTGAATCTGAAGCTGCGGTATATGCCGACAGATTTCCTGCAGATCACTGCAGGAATCGAGAACATCGGCGACATTCGATACCGGACCTACTCCTCGGGTATTTCCGCCCCGGGAAGAAATTATATCGGCGCGATACGGTTGTCGCTGTAGGCCGGATAACGTACGTCTCAATCGCTTCTGAACGGATCGTGTGCAGTGTGGTGCTTCCGGATAGTCATTCGTGGCGTGATACCGGCACTCCCCGCAGTGGAAGGTTGTCGTGAATCCGGCTATTTTGTGAAGACCTTCGTTGTCCAATCCGGACACCCGCTGCACACCGTCCGTCAATCCCACCATCACCGACGGAGCGGACACGGAAGCCGCCTCCTCCCCGCCTTTCATACGCGGGAGCAAGGCGACAGCACGCTCCGCTCCCGGCCTGAAGAGGAACATACCCCACATGAGTTTGGAAGAGACCGCCGCACCTGAAACGTACGAATTACACTTCACCGTCCAGCCCGGCGACATCGACATGCTCGGGCACGTGAACAACATCGTGTATCTGCGATGGGTGCAGGACATCGCGATAGCCCACTGGGGCGCGCGCGCGCCACGGGAAGATCAGGACGCGCTGTACTGGGTTGTGACACGCCACGAGATCGACTACAAACGTTCCGCCATGCCGGGGGATACCATCCGCGCAAGAACCTGGATAGGCAAGGCATCACGCTTTGCCTTCGAGCGGCACACCGAGATTCTGCGCGCGAGCGACGGCAAGCTGCTCGTGAAGGCGCTTACACTGTGGTGCCCGATGAGCCGCGCGACCAACAAACCCGTGGACGTCCGTCCGGAAGTACGCGCGCTGTTTTCGGTCGGGATGCTCGACGAAGTTTCGCCTGCGGCAGCGACGGGTCGATGAAACACTACATCATCACGACCGCGTTGTTATGCTGCAGCAACGTTTTCATGACTTTCGCCTGGTATGGGCATCTGAAGAACATGTCGCACAAGCCGTGGGTGGTCGCGGCGCTTGTCTCGTGGGGCATTGCGCTCTTTGAGTACCTTCTGCAAGTGCCCGCGAATCGTATCGGCAATCAGGCAATGAACGTCGGGCAGCTCAAGATTCTTCAGGAGGTGATCGCGTTGACCGTCTTCATCCCATTCTCGCTCATGTATCTGAAGGAACGGCCGAGTTGGGATTACCTGTGGGCGGGGCTTTGTCTGCTCGCTGCGGCGTTCTTCATTTTTCGCAAGAAACTCATGGGCGGATGACGGGTCTTGCCTGACGTCCGCGGAGACTGTAGTTTCCGAGGTCACCACCAATCACACGGATGGCGCGCGGCAGCAGTGCCGCGAGTCTCGCCGCATCGTTTCCATACATCACGGAGGTATCCATGTTGCGTTCGATATCTGTTGCACTCGTAGCGCTGTATCTCTGCGCCGCGTCATTCGACGCTGTCGCCCAGAAGGAAAAAGGCGCGAAGGCGCCGAGTCAGGAGGAGATGATGAAACGCTGGCAGGTGTTCATGACACCCGCCGACGCGCATGCCCGCCTGATGAAGATGGCCGGAACCTGGAATGTCGAGAACAAGATATGGATGGGCGGGCCCGGGAGCGAAGCACAGACGTCCACCGGAACCGCCGTGTATTCCGAATACCTCGGCGGCAGGTATCTGAAACAGGAGATGAACGCCACCATGATGCAGATGCCGTATCATGGCTTCGGCGTCTTCGGATACGACAACTTCAAGAAGAAATACACCGGTTTCTGGATCGACGACATGAGCACCGCCATTTCAGTGATGGAAGGATCGTACGACGAGAAGTCTCGCTCCATAGTGTTCTGGGGGAAAATGGACGAGCCCATGACCGGGGAAAAGGACAAGAAGGTGAAATACATCGTACGCATCGAGAACGACGATACACATTACTTCGAGATCTACGATGTGCAGACATACGGCGAGAAACAGCCGGTCATGCAGGTGAAGTACACACGCGCAAAATAGCGTCGGTTCGCGGTTGGCAGGGGCGCCGGATGCGGCGCCCCTCTTCCGCCTCCATCACGCCGGTGCGCGGAAACCGGATCGCGCTTTCGACATTGTATTTGCGTGCCGCATTTAGTACCATAACGCTTTCAGCCACGGTCACACATGCTCGCACAGGAAATCATCCGGAACAAGCGCAACGGCGCCGCACTGCGCGAAGAAGAATTGCGCGGATTCCTCCGCGGATATGTGCAGGGCGACGTTTCCGACGCGCAGATGTCGGCGATGCTCATGGCCGTGTACTTCCGCGGGATGACCTTTGACGAGACGATCGCGCTGACGGGCGCCTATCTCGATTCGGGTGCCCGGCTCGATCTCTCGACGATACCCGGCGTCACGGTCGACAAACATTCGACGGGCGGCGTGGGCGACAAGGTGTCGTTGCTGCTCGCGCCCATAGTGGCCGCAGCGGGCGTGCCGGTGCCGATGATATCCGGACGAGGACTGGGTCACACCGGCGGCACGCTCGACAAACTGGAGAGTATTCCCGGCTTCCGCACGCGGCTGTCGGAGGCGGAGTTCACGGATGTCCTGCAGCGATGCGGCGCCGTGTTTGCGGGACAGAGCGAGACGCTCGTGCCGCTCGACCGCCGCATCTACGCCCTGCGCGACATCACTGCCACGGTCGACAGCCATCCACTCATCGCCGCGAGCATCATGAGCAAAAAGATCGCGGGTGGCGCGCAGGCGCTGGTGCTCGATGTCAAATGCGGCCGCGGCGCCTTTATGACATCACACGACGAGGCGGTGCATCTCGCGGCGCTGCTCTGCCGCGTGGGAGAACATTTTGGCCTCCGCGTAACGGGTCTAGTCACGCGCATGGATGAACCGCTGGGACGCGCGATCGGAAACCATCTCGAAATGATAGAGACCATCGAATGCCTGCGCGGGGAGGACCGTGCCGATCTGCTCGATGTCACACTGCGTCTCGCGGGCATGATGATCGCGGAGGGCCGCAAGGCGGCCGATGCGGAGGAGGGGAGTGTCATCGCGCGTGAAATGATACGCAGCGGCCTCGCCTTCAGAAAACTACTCGACATCGTCGAAGCGCAGGGCGGTGATCCAGCGTATATCGACGAACCGCTGCTGTTCCCCGTGCCCAAGTGCGGCATCGACGTGCTGGCCGAACGTGACGGCTACGTTGCGGACATTGACGCGCGGACCCTCGGGCTTGTTGCCGTGGAGATCGGCGCGGGCCGCCGCCATACCGACGACGTCATCGATCCCACGGCGGGCATCGTGCTCGATGCACAACGCGGGGACGCCGTCCATGCGGGCGACCGACTCTGCCGGCTCTATTCCTCCGCTCAAACGACACTTGCGCCTTTCCGCGATACCGCCGCGGCGGCCTTCACACTCACCCCCTCCGCGCCGCCGCCGGTGCAGCGTGTGTTGTCGTCGTTCGACGCATCGGGTGTGACACATACCGCGACAAACGCGCACCCATTGTGAGTCACATGCATACACCGCGCTCCCTGCTGCTGCTCCTGCTGGCCGGAATCATGCTCCTGCTTCCGTCACAGCGGATGCGGGCCGATGACGACACGCTGCGCATCGTCCGCATCGATACAAGCGGGTATCCCACGATCCGTGTGCACGTGCGCGCGTACTGCAAGGGCGTGCAGTACAGCGGATTGAACCAGGTCGACATCGAGGTGGTGGACGGCGTGGCGCGCACGTTCAAGGTCAACTGTCCGTCACAAACCGTACCCATGTCGGTGGCGCTGGTGCTCGACCGCAGCGGATCCGTCGCCGGAACCACCATATACCGCATACAGCAGGGCGCGGCGCAGTTTGTCAGTCTTTTCCAGCAGCATCCGACCGGCACCGACGAGGGCGCAATCATCAGCTTCTCGGAGGATGTCACCGTCGACCAGTCGATGACATCGGACCAGATGCTCCTCTATTCAGCCATCTCGAAGATTTTCCCGTGGGGGAACACGGCCCTGTGGGACGGCGTGATGTTCGGCATCAACGAAGTGGCGGTGAACGGCACCAATCCGATCAAGGCTGTGGTCGTGCTGAGCGACGGCGACGACAACCAGAGTACCGCGGATCTGCCCGACGCCATCCGGTTCGCGCGCCAGCACGGCATCCCCGTGTACACGATGTGCCTGATGTATCACACCACGCCGACGGCCGTCGCAAATATGCGCATGCTGGCCGATTCGACCGGCGGTCTCTTTTTCCCGATGTATCACCCCGACGATATCGTTCCGGCCTTCCGCGCAATACAGACGCTGATCACCGGAGGTGTGAACGACTGCGTGATCGAGTACAAGGTGGAATGTGCCGACGGATCGATGCGCACGGCGGTGGTGACCGCGCAGGCCTGCGGCAAGACCGTCACAGCCACAGCGCGCTACAGGGCGCCCATCGATCAGACGCTGCCTTCTGTGAACATCCGTTTCGAAACAGCCGAGGCCTACGAGAACGGCGACCTGTACATACCGGTGATGATCTCCGCCATCGGATCGCGCGCCGACATCTCCCGGCTCGATTTTAAGATACTGCATCAGGATTCGGTGGATTTTCACCGCGCGATCACGGATCCCTACTTCGCGAAGAACTTCACCGTCAGCACCAGCCGCAGCGTCGATACACTGCTCTTTCATCTCGACGGCTCGGCCTCGCTCATGGGCGAGGACACGCTGATGGTGTTGCATTTCAAAACGCGTTCCTTCGCGAAAGACAGCACCATGCCGCTGATGCTGTTCTACGTCGATAAAAACACCCAGCAGTGCATGCTGCTCCGTGTCTCCTCGTCGGATTACCGCGTGTACCGCCGACCCGTGCTCGGCATCACATGTATCGACACCCTTCAGGTTGCGTGGGACCCCAACGCGGCAATCTACGCGCCGAACGAACTCGTGTTCAGCACCGGGGTGCGCAACAGTTCCGACATTGTGGCGCGCAATACACGCGCATGGATAACGCTACCGCCCGGCATGGTCCTGACCTCGCCCAGCGATACCGTGCGCCTCTTCGGTGATCTGGGACAAAACGCGTTCGAGACCGTCACGTTCCGGGCGCAGATTGTTCCGACAGACACCGCGCGCGAGTACGTCGTGTGTGTGACCGTCAAGCCCGACAGCGGCGCAGCGACGGAGTGCTGCACGAGGATAGTGACCGAGGCCGCGCGTCCCGCGCTGCGTTGTGCGCTTGTGATGCCGCGCGAGGCGCGGTGGAGCGACAGCGCGCAGTCGTACATCCCGGCGGTGCTGCCGGTGACCCTCACCGTGCGGAATGTGAGTCCGATCACCGCGCGTCCCGCCGCCGCGTGGATCGACGTGCCCGACGGTTTCACACTCGATGCAGCAACGCCGCGCGAGACGGTTCTGACACCATCCGCGTTGGCGCAGTCCGACACCGGTCGTGTGACCTGGCTGTTGCGTGTGAACGACCGCATGACATCCGACACCGTGACCATTTGTGTGCGGGCTGCCGCCGGTGGTGACACGACGATATGCTGCGAGAAATTCTTCGTCACATCCTCGCCCGTGCGGGCGGCTCTCGTCTGTGGCAATCCCGTCTTTCTCAAGTACGACGAGGAGAAGGGCGTGTACGATCCCCCGCAATTCCTGGTCACCACCTCGGTGCGCAACATCTCCGGCATCGACATGGCACAGGCGCGGGCATCGATCACACTTCCGTCGTTTCTGACTCTCGCCCCGGGTGAGCGCCAGGTGAAGGACGCGCCAAACGGCGCGGTGGTGCAGGCCGGCGACAGCGTGACCATCGCCTGGGTTGTCGTGGCGAGCGCGCCGCCCGTCGATGGGGCCCAGGTGTGCATCGACGTGTTTGCATCCAACTACCCCGGCGGCCGCTGCTGCACACCCGTGCGGGTGCAGACCGACCTCGCGGCGCCCGTGCTCGCCTGCTCGCTGTCCGGTCCCGACACTGTGCGATCGGTCGACGGCTCGTACGTGCCGAATCCGATAACGCTCGATCTCTCGGTGCAGAATGTCGGCACATCGCCGGCGCGCACCGTCTTCGCGGCTCTCCTGCAGGGAGCGGATCTGTCGATTAACGCGGCGGACCGCGCGCTGAAGCAGCTCGTCGATTCACTGCCGGGCGGCGCGTCGGTGCAGGGTCGTTTCCTGATCGACGTGCTCGACCGGACCGTCTCACGCCACGACACCATCAGGGTCACGGTATACGCTGCCAACGGCGGCGCCATCGTCTGCGAGAAGATCATCTGGATCGAGGGTGTGCGCGCACCGCTGCTGGAACTCACGTGTACGGCCCCCGATTCGCTGTTCTACGTCGATTCGCTCGGCGCCTACGTGCCCACTCCCTTCATCCTGCGTCTCACCGCGCGCAATGTAGGCACTGCTCCCGCGGACTCCGTCACCGCCGAATTCCTGCCGCCCCCCGACATCACACTTGATGCAGGCGAGCAGCCGGTGAAACTTCTTACGCCGTCGCGGCTCACCGAGGGGCAGAGCGGCTTTGCCGAATGGCGCGTTGTCGCCGTGCCGCGAACGGTCGGGCGCATAGACACGCTCCGCGCGCAGGTCCGCTCTCGCGGCCGCGTACTCGCCATCACGCAGCCCTGTTTCACGCCCGTGTCTGTGCCCGCGACGCGCGCTCCGCGACTGACACTCTCGTGCGCACCCGTGTCCGAACTTGCGGTGAACGGCGCCGTGTACACACCCGATCCATTTGCGATACGTCTTGTTGTGCGCAACGACGGCGACGGCGAGGCCTTCGAGCTTGCCGCGTCGGTGTTGAGCCACGGCCGGCTGCAGCGCGGAGGCGACAGCGCGGTGAAACTCCGCGGGACTCTCGCCAAGGGTGCGCAGACCGAATTCCTGTGGAATTTCCACGCCACCCCCGGCGCCACGGGCGATTCGGTGGAGGTGTGCCTGCGGCTCGTGTCGCGTCGCGGAGGCGAACAGTCGTGCTGCACCAAGATCTGGCTGCCGCCGCTGCCCGGCGGCGGGATACTCGTCGCCTGCGCCGCGCCCGACACCGTGGCGTTCAGCATCCAGAATAACGGATATCCGAATCCGATTCTCGTCACCGCCGAAGTGCACAATCCCACACCACGCGCGATCGACTCGGTGCATGCGTTGCTTGTGTTGCCCGCGGGCCTGCAGCTTGCGGCGGGAGAAACGGCGGACAAACGGCTCCTGAATATCGCGCCCGCGGCGCGCGAGACCGTGCAGTGGCTGGTCGATGTCGTGCGGGACACGTCGACCGTGGAGAAGCTGCGCCGCGTGCGTGTGCAGTTCTCGAGCAGCGACGGCGTGCGATACTGCGACCGCGACATACTCGTGCTGCCGCCGCCTCCGTCGTTCGACACGACCGCATTCCGCGTCGCATGCACCGCACCCGATTCCATACGATTCGTGAACGCGCAAATTGGATTGCAGCCCTCGCCGTTCAGCGTGTCCGTCGAGATTGCCAATACCGGCACGATGCCGCTGCTCAATGTGCAGGCGACGATCAGTATGCCGGCCGGTGCGACGTTGAGTCCGGGCGAGAATCAGACTAAATCGCTCGGGGCGCCGCTGCCACCCTCGCAGCGGGCGACGCTCACATGGTCCTGCGTTCCGTCGCTGTCGGAAGAAACCCGCAGCGCGCGTTTCATCGTGCGTGTCGAAACACAGGGAGCGGCCGCGCAGACCTGCGAACCTGTCACGGTGATCGAGCGGGTGTACCGCGAGATACGTCTGTCCATACCTCGGGGCAATGTTGTGCGCAGCGGACAGGCGATCACCATCCCCTTGAACTTCACGAATCCCACGCAGGCCACGGTTGCGTATTTCCAGACATCCGTCGTCTATGATCCTGCCACAGTGCAGATCGAGGGGATACTGCAGGCAGGCACACTCACGGCGGCATGGCCCGCGCTGCAGTTCACGCTCGACACGTCCGGCCACGTCACGATAGGCGGGAGCGGGACGCAGCCGCTTGCCGGCGCCGGGGCCTTGGTGTTGTTGCGCCTGCGGGCCTTGTCGGGCGACGGCACCGAGAATCCCTTCGGCGTCAAACTGTCGGATCTGACCCTGACCGATCCGCTTGTCGCCGACGGTATCCGGGTCGAGCTTGAACACGGCGACGTGGTGACAACCGGCGACTGCCTCATCCCGCTCGCGGGCTCCGAACGCTTTGCACTGCGACCGAACCGACCGAATCCGTTCAATCCGGGCACCTGGATTCCTTTTGCCCTCGCACCCGGCATGGCGGGCGCACACGTGCGGCTCGAGGTGTTCGACTCGTTTGGTCGTCTCGTGCGGCGTGTGCTGGACGGTCCTTTCGCCGCGGGGGAACATGCAGCCTATTTTGATGCCACGGGACTCCCAAGCGGCGTGTATTTTGCGCGTCTCGCGGTGGGCGACCAGGTACACGTCAGACCGATGAGTTTGTCACGATAGAATTTCTCCGTTCCTCCCGCACGCTCCCGCAGGGGCACCCAATCACGGCCGATTATACCAACCTCGCTACTTGCAGGGGGGAACGGAGACCGGCCAGCCCCGCGGGAGCGTCGTATATTTTCGGGTCGGCATGGCCACCGCGGACAGGGAGCGGGCATGATGATTCAGGGCGGAAAAGGAAAATCTTCGCGGCGGGACACAAATTGCGCCGCGGCCTCTTTTCCCGTGTGTGCGGCAAGGTTACATTGCGCATCGATTTTTCCTTCTCCCCATGCCCACGATAACGCTGCACGGTCGCTCGGTTGAATACCGTCTATTGCGGACGCGACGCAACCGTTTTGTCCGATTGACGATCACAGTCGGGAAGGGTTTGCGCGTATCCGCACCGCCTCGTTTTCCCGAGCGCGAAATTCCGCGCATCATTCACGAACGCGCGGCATGGGTTCTGGAGAAGCTCGACGAATTCGCGAAACTCGAGCGCGCGATTCCGCGCCAGCGTTTCACTGACGGCGCGCCGATCATGTTTCTCGGACGGCGGCACCACCTGTGCATCGCGCAGGCCTCGAACGGCGCCGTGCATGTGCGTGTGCGCGAAAACACCATACACATCACGCTGCCCGCGGGAGTGCCCGCGGCCCGGCGAGAGAACATGCTGCGCGACGTGCTGCTGGCCTGGCTGAAACTGCAGGCGCAGCGCATCGTGCTTCCGCGCGTGGAGCATTACGCGCGGCAGATGCGTGTGTCGCCCTCGCGCATCAGCATCCGGCGGCAGAACACGCGGTGGGGAAGTTGTTCGGCGAAGGGCAATGTGAATCTGAACCAGATGCTCGTCATGGCCCCGCTCGCGGTGCTCGACTACGTGATCGTCCACGAGCTGGCCCACCTCTCGGAATTGAACCACTCGTCACGCTTCTGGGCCATCGTCGACCGGTACTGCCCGGAGCGAGCAAAACACCAGGCCTGGTTGAAGGAACACATCCACTACCTGGATCTTTGAACTGAGGAAGGGGCCGGTAGTGCCGGGCCGACCCGCCCGGAATCCGAAGCCCTGCAAGGCGCATCACATCCATGAGCATCGAAAACGAACCCGAGGTCATCGACCGCGCAAAACGCGGCGATCCCGACGCGATCACGCTTCTTGTGAACGAGTACGCAAACACCATTTACCGATTCGCCTTCAACGTATGCCGGAATCAGGACAGGGCAGAGCACACCACTCAGGAGACCTTCGTCAGTCTTCTGCGGAAGCTCGATCAGTTCGACAACCGATCGAAATTCTCGACGTGGCTGTACACGATCGTGTCCAATCACTGCCTGATGCTGGCGCGCGGTTCGAAGGCCGACCGCCACGTCTCGATCGACGACGAGGACAACGAGTTGCCGGAGTCCGCGTTGGGAGTAAGCGAGGCCGATCCGCATGTGATAGCGGAACAGTCGGATCTTCGGCGCTACCTCGACGAGGCGATCGGCAAACTCGCGCAGGAATACCGCGTCGTGTTTACGTTGCGCGACATCGAGGGGCTCAGCACCGAGGAGGTCGCGGAAATTCTCGACCTCAGCGTGCCCGCCGTCAAATCGCGGCTTCACCGCGCGCGCGCGTTTCTCCGCAACGAACTGGCGCCACTGTTTCAGGAGCATGACCATGACTGACTCTCATACCGGCGATCCCGTGACCTGCCGCAACGTCCTCGATTTTATCTGTGAGCAGTTCGGCGAAGACGACAACTCCGAACGCTGTCGCGCGGTCAAAGCCCATCTGGAACAGTGCCCCGACTGCACGACGTATTGTGATTCGATGGAAAAGATGATCGGCCTGTACAGGGCCGCCGCTCCGACGTTTCCCGAACACGCCCGGCAGCTCCTGCTCTCGTCCCTGGGCATCAAGGGGCAGTAAACACCCGTCGGCGGTGCCGCTCCGGACGTTGGTCCGAACGCCTGAATCCGAATGCGCGAATCGTGCATCGTATTACGGGAACGACACACCAGCCATTCGGAGCACACCCTCATGCAGCTCGATTATACAAAAACAACCACCCGTCCGCAGCCCGAGGTTGTTGAGGCGGTGCGCGCCGCCGCCGCGGCGCGGAATTTCCGCACTCTGCATGTGCACGATGTGCAGCAGACTCTGGCGGAAAAGGGCTTCACGATCGACCAATACAGCATCGTCGAGGTGTGTAATGCCGGCTTCGCGCACACCGTCCTCGGTATTCACAAGCCCGTGGGAATGATGCTGCCCTGCCGCATTGTTGTGTATGCGGACGCCGGTGCGACAACGGTCACGCTCATGAATCCCACGCTTATAGCCGACATGATGCCGGGAATCGACTTCGGCAGTGTTCCCGCCGATGTTGAAGCACTTCTGAAGGCGGTTGTTGACGAGGTCACACAGCCCCAAACGTGATCCTGATCGTCATGCGTGCGGATCGACCGACCGCGCCGCGGATTCACACAAACCATACGCGGAATCCGGTTCGGCACACGATTCGTACAATACACCACAAGAGATTTTTGTAGTATTCAACATACCACGTTTACGATATATCATTTTCGATCACACGATACCCTAGTCCTACACGGAGACACAATGCATCCCATCGATGTAACAGACGCAACATTCAAAACCGAAGTTCTTGACGCCGCAACATTGACCGTGGTCGATTTCTGGGCGCCCTGGTGCGGTCCCTGCCGCATGATCGCTCCCGTCATCGAAGAACTCGCGGGCGAGTATGCCGGCCGGGTTAAGTTTGTGAAACTGAACACCGACGACAACTTCGAATCGGCCACCCGTTATGGCATCCGCGGTATCCCGACAATCGGATTTTTCAAGGGCGGACAGCTTGTGGATACAGTTGTCGGAGCAGTTCCGAAACGCATGCTGCAGGCGACTGTCGACAAACACGCGGATGTGATCCTGGTGAACTGATCGGTCGCACAATCCTCTCTTCATGCGGCGGGCGGGCTCAACCCTCCCGCCGTTTGTATTTGTGCCCTTCCTAGAACGTGCCACTTGCTGCCGTGTGGCCAAAAAAAAAAGACCTTACCCGATACTTTGTTCTTGATTCTTGAAAAAAAATAGGATAAATACAGCTTATAATTGCTACACAGCACATCTGCACCTGAGGGACGACGCGTTTGCAGCCCTCGTATGTTACTCAATATCCGGTCTCGTGGGAGCGAGAGCCAGGATGCAGAGTGCGGGTATTTTGTATTCATGCGTTGTACTCGAAACCTGATATACGGTATTTCTGCTGGGGAACGGCATACGGATGAAAGCTCCACCTCGTCGGCAAATTCTTCTCCTCGTCCTGTTCGCATGTGCGGCTGCGGGCTCTGCATATCTGTTCTATCGATGGCAGCGCGATTCCGTGATGCATCAGGAACAGCAGAAATTGCTGGCGATCCATGAAAGTATTCTGGCCCAGCTCCATACCTGGCGCGAGAATCAGCTTGGCGAGGCCAGGGAATGGATGAAAGGACTGCATTTCCGTGAGGATCTCGCGCGCTGGCTGGAGCGGCGGGATCCCGCGTTGAAACAAGCGATGATGTCGCGTTTGGTTGCATTGCAGGAGCGGTATCACTACAGAAACATCCGCATCGTGGATACGACGGGCAGAATTCTTCTGAATCTGAACGCCGGCACAGAGGCAGCTATCCGGGCGGATGCGCGTGATTCTCTTTCCGCCGCCCTGCAACGAGGCGTCCCCGTTATTACGGATCTCCATGTGATCGACACGTTGCTGCCGCCGCATCTCGATGTCGTCACCCCTCTCGTGTGGCCGGGAGAAAACGGACCGCGGCACATGGCGGCGCTTTTACTTAGTGTCGGAGCGGAGAGGTCGCTCTATCCGATACTGGACGCGTATCCCATTCCAACTCGCACCGGGGAATGCCTGCTCTTCCGCCGCGACGGCAACGACATTCTGTACTTGAACAACTCGCGTATTCTCAACTCGGGGGCGATGCGACTCCGTGTACCCGTCTCGCGTCGTGACATGATCGCAGTCCGGGCAGTGTACGGGAAATACGGGCTGCAAACCGGCAAGGATTACAGGAACCACGACGTGCTGAGCATGGTGCGTCCCGTCTCGGGTACACCGTGGTATCTTGCCGTGGAAATAGACGAGGAAGAGGCCATGGCCTCGCTGGGAACACCGGTTCATTTCCTGCTTCTGGTTATGGTCTCGATCATCGCCATCGGTATCATCGCGTTCGGATTTCTGACGCAGCGTTCACAAAGGAAGCACTACGAAAATCTGTATTTCTCGCAGATGAAGCTTGTCGAAAGCGAGGAACGCTACCGCGCACTGTTCAGCAATATGCTGGACGCGTTTGCGCTGCATGAGATGGTACTTGACGAAAAGGGGAATGCCGTCGATTACATCTTTCTTTCCATCAATCCCGCGTTTGAAAAACAGACCGGATTACAGAGCGAACAGATCATCGGGAAGCGGGTTTCCGAGACGCTTGTTGGACTCGATCCGGCGTGGATCGAGAGATACGCACGTGTCGCTCTGCTGGGCGAGGAGCTCGAATTCATCGACTTTGCCGCGCCTCTCGACAAGTACTTCGAAGTGCACGCGTTCCGCACTTCCCCGGGCCGATTCGCGGCGAGTTTTCGCGACATCACCGACCGCGTGCGCAGTGAGCAGCAACTGCGCGAATCGGAGGACCACCTGCGTCGCGCCGTGCAGGAGGTGAACAATCTGAACGATTCATTGGAGCAGCGTGTCATGGAACGCACGCAGGAACTCATGGAAGCGAACCGCGATCTCGAATCGTTCACATACAGCGTATCGCACGATCTGCGGGCGCCACTGCGCGCCATCGACGGATTCGCCCGCATCATCGAGGAGGAACACTCGGATCGCCTCGATGTCGAAGGCCGTCGTCTATTGTCCGTGGTGCGCAATGAAGCGATTCGTATGGGGCAGCTCATCGATGACCTCCTGGCTTTTTCCCGGTTGGGAAAACAGGGGTTGCGTTGCAAAAGCACCGATGTGCACGCATTGGTGCAGTCGGTGTGTGACGACTTGTTGCGCGACATCGGCTCGCGCACCGTGGAAATATCATGCGCGCCCCTGCCACCTGCGCCTGTCGACGCGACGTTGTTCCGGCAGGTATGGGTGAATCTGCTAGGCAATGCGCTGAAGTTCACGCAGGAGAGGGAAGTGGCGCGCGTCGAGATCAACGGCGTGGTTGAGGACGGCTGGGCACGGTACACAATCAGCGACAATGGCGTCGGGTTCGACATGAATTACGCCGATCGATTGTTCGGCGTGTTTCAACGACTGCATTCGTTTCATGAGTATCAAGGGACCGGGGTGGGCCTGGCCATAGTCCGCCGCATCGTGCAGCGGCACGGCGGGATTATCAGTGTGTACGCCGAGGAGGGCCGCGGGGCGACGTTTACGCTACTGATGCCGCTCCATACACCCGACACACACACACCGCACGTGTGACATGCGAATGCGACCAGGCAATAACACCACGCCGCCCGCGATGTGTATTCAGGGCCTGCAGGCCACAGGTCGGCACGTGTCCGCCGCGTGTGAAGCACTCCCCATCGGATGGATGAAGCGATGATCATGGATGCCGGCATCCGCGGCGAGAGCGTCGACATTCTTCTCGTCGAGGAAAATCCCCACGACGCAGAACTGCTGTTCCATTCCCTGCGACAGTACCGCCTCACGAACGCGGTCGTGTGGGTGAAAGACGGCGATGAGGCGTTGAAAGTTCTTTTCGGAAAAACCACCGGTGCGGCGGCCGGGGTCACCATACATCCGAAGCTTGTGTTGCTGAACATGAAGCTCCCGAAGGTGGATGGACAGGAAGTTTTACGGCGGCTCAAGATGGATCCGGTGTTGCGGTCGATACCCGTTCTGATGCTTGCGTCCTCGCGTGAAGAAGTGGAGCAATTCCGGCGCCTCGGGAACGACGCCGACGGCCATATCATCAAGCCGGTCGAATTCAAGAATTTATTTTCCGCCATTCGTGATCTTGGTTTATACTGGTTACTTTTGGACGAAGCTCCATCCGGTCAACCAGACAACTAGGAGAGCATCAGATGGACACGGTACACGACGCAGCAGCACAAGGGAGCGGCATCCCGGTCCGCGTTCTGTTGATTGAGGACATGGAATCGGACGCCATCCTTATCCTGCGTGAACTTACGCGGTACGGATATGTCCCTGAGTGGGAACGAGTCGACACGAGAGAGGGTGTTGCGCGCTGCCTGTCATCGCGCGAATGGGATATCGTGTTCTCCGACCACTCGATGCCGCGCTTCAACAGCTCGGCCGCTCTGAGCTTCGTCAAGCGTGAAAGGCCCGATCTGCCCTTCATCATCATTTCCGGCGCCATCGACGAGGAGACCGCCGTCGATTCGATACGCGCCGGCGCATCGGATTATCTTCTCAAGGATCGTCTGACGCGTCTCGGTCCGGCCGTCGATCGTGCCTTGCGGGAAGCGGCCGAAACACGCGAACGCGCGCGGGCCGAGGACGCCCAACGCAAACTCGAAGCGCAGCTACGACACGCGCAGCGGCTTGAGACCATTGGACAGCTCGCGAGCGGCGTTGTGCACGACGTCAACACAATGTTGACCGTCATCGGCATTGACGGCAGATCGGCCCGGCGTTCATCCGATTCTCCACTTGTGGCCGAGCATCTCGACAGGATCATTGAAGCGGCGCAGCAGGCCTCCGACACGCTGCGACAGGTCCTGGTGTTCAGCCGCTCGGGCGAGATTACACGCACAGAGGGTGTGTTGTCGGATCCTGTGCGTGATGCCGTACGCCTGCTTGAGACAGTGAAACCCCACAATGTGCAGATCGAGCTCGAGGCACACGATGCGGGACACATGGCGTCGTATAACGCCGTTCAAGTCCAGCAGCTCGTCATGAATCTTGTCACCAACGCCTGGCAGGCGATGGGCGGCAGGCCGGGGCATATCGGCATCAGCGTGAGCGTGTCGGAACAGCAGACGGCCGCATCACGCGCGGCAGGAAACGGCCACACACGGCAGATACTTCTGCGCATCGCCGACGACGGTCCTGGCATGGAGGAGTCCACACGCGTGCGCATCTTTGAACCGTTTTTTACGACGAAGCCGGCCGCCGAAGGCACGGGATTGGGACTCGCCGTGGTACAAAAAATCGTGCAGGAGCACGGCGCGCGTGTGAACGTGCAGAGCGCGCCCGGCAACGGTACCCTGTTCGAAGTCGCTTTCCCGGAATGTGCCGTAAAGAATGAGGCGGCGGGGGACAGCTTCGAACGAGCCGGTGGAAAGGGTGAACATGTGCTGGTTGTGGACGACCATCCGGTCATACGCGAAGGTATGCACGAACTGCTCGAAATCGCGGGGTACCGCGTCTCGTCCTTTGGCGATCCCTTTGAGGCCATCACGATGCTTGAGAATCCGGATTGTGATGCGCGTCTGGTGATCACCGATTTTTCGATGAGTGAAATGAGCGGCGCCGAACTGGCCCGACGCATCCTCTCGCTCGGAAGCGGCATTCCCGTGATTCTCATGAGCGCGTATGACTTGTCGGCTGATCGTGACCGATGGAATACGCTGAACATCCGCCGCGTGTTGCCGAAACCCATACGGCTCGAAGAACTGACCGGCGCCGTCGCCGACGTGCTGACCGCAACAGCCCAGTGAGCCGTCGCAGCGCCTCGCGTGTTAGTCGTGAATTTGTGTCGAATGCGGGAACTTTGTGTACCGTGGAAGGACGCCGGAAAAAATAATTTGCTTTTTCGGATACGGCACATATAAATTAGATCCATTCACGGGTGACATCACCGCGGAGACCTCATCGGACGATCAGGTCGAAGCGCATCCGAAACCGCCTCACCGTTGTTGCAAAACGGCGGAACAGGCTTGGTCATTATCCGTTATTGCCACATGACGAATCGTCCATACATACATACACTTCTCCGCCACGCCCATCTCCGCATCGTATACACGGTGCTCGTGTCGGCGCTTCCCGCGCTGATTTTGGTGGGCTGTTACGCCTTCACTGGCGACGGGGAGCCGCCGGAATGGACGCCCGATCCGAAGGATGTCGCGCAACAAAGCGCGCAGCCGGGAGCGGGCGGCAGCGGCGGACCGGGCGCGGCCATTTTCAACCAAAAATGCGCCGTGTGCCATCAGATGACAGGCAAAGGTATACCCGCCGTGTATCCGTCCCTCGCGGGTTCGGAGCTGGCGACGGGCGACCCTACCCTGCCCATTCAGATTGTGCTCCATGGCTTCCAGGGGCCCATCTCGCGAGGCGGGCAGAGCTATAACGGTGTGATGCAGCCGTGGCAAAACGAGCTGAGTGATCAGCAGATTGCCGATGTGTTGACATACGTCCGTTCAAGCTGGGGCAACAGCGCACCTGCTGTGGATGCGGCCGCGGTGAAAACCGTCCGCGACGCCACAAAGGGCAAGGTCGGCGCCTATACCGAGCCAGAGTTACTCAAGACGAAATAATCACCTCTTCCATACGATAGACAGCACCTCTCTCCCGTTGCGCGGCCGGATTTCCGCCGCATACGGGACATGACGAGTCACCAAACGCGCACCACCCTGACCGGCAGGTCCAGGGCGGATTGTCCGAGACGTATCGCTCATTCACAGGATCCCTGTCCATGCTCGATTGGTTGCCTGAAAATATCTCCACATTCGGGGAAGGCGTTGATCACCTCTTCGCCCTGATCTACTACATCACCGTCGGCATCTTCGTGCTCGTCAACATTGTGTACGTGGTGTTCATCGTGAAGTACCGCCGTCGGCGCAAGACCGACCGCGCGTACCATCACCACGGGAACAACCTGCTCGAGTTTGCATGGACGGCGCTGCCCTTCGGACTCTTTCTTTTCCTGGCGTTCTACAGCGACGGCATCTGGCGCGACATCAAGTACGCGTCGCACACGCCGAATCCCGACCTCGAAGTGGAAGTGATGGGGCAGACGTACATGTGGCATTTCCGCTATCCCGGGTCCGACGGCATCTTCGGTCATCGCGAGCAGAAGTTCATCAGCGCCACGAATCCCTTCGGCATCGATGCCGCGGATCCGAACGGCAAGGACGACATCGTGGCCATCAACCGGCTCACCATTCCCGTGAACAAGACCGTGCTCGTGCATCTCTCGTCGATGGACGTCATCCACAGCTTTTTCCTGCCCAACATGCGTGTCAAACAAGACGCGATTCCCGGTCAGTGGGTGAATGTGTGGTTCAACGGCGCGAAGACCGGCGAGTACGAAATAGCCTGCGCCGAACTCTGCGGCAGCGGCCATTACCTCATGCGCGGCGTACTCGACATCAAGGCGCAGAGCGCATTCGACACGTGGATGGACGGCGAGAACGCGCGCCTCGCTGCCGCCAATGCCCCGAAGCCCTCGGTGCTCGACGAGGCGCCCACACCCGTACAATCTTCCAGCAGGTAGCAGAACATGGACGCCACACTCACCGCGCACGCGCACGAGACCACGGACCACACGCATCACGCCTCGTTCCTCCGCACGTACATATTTTCGACCGATCACAAGATGATCGCGAAGCAGTTCATGGTCACCGCGCTGCTGTTCCTCTTCATCGGCGGCGCGTTTGCACTGTTCATCCGCTGGCAGCTCGCTTATCCCGGCAAACCCATTCCCGTCATCGGCACGCTGTTGCCTTCGACCTGGGTCAGTCCCGAAGGCGCGGTCACCGCCGATTTCTACGCGCAGCTTCTGACCATGCATGGCAGCGTCATGATTTTTGCCGTGATCATTCCACTGCTTGTCGGCATGATCGGAAACTTCTGCGTACCCCTGATGATCGGGGCCGACGATATGGCCTTTCCAACGATCAACATGATCTCGTTCTGGATGTTCCCCGTGGCGGGAGCGCTCATGATGGCGGGATTTTGGGTTGAAGGCGGATCCGCCGCGGCAGGGTGGACCGGATATCCGCCCTTGAGCGCCCTGGCAAGCACAGGCCAGACTCTCTGGATCGTGGCGCTGTTTATCGTCGGTTTCTCATCGATACTCGGCGCACTGAACTACATCACCACCGTGCTCAATATGCGCGCGCCGGGCATGGGGCTGTTCCAGATGCCGATGACCGTCTGGGCGATTTTTATCACGGCCATCATCATCATCATCGGCACACCCGTCCTCGCCTCGGCGCTGGCCATGTTGTTCATGGACAATTTCCTGCACACGAGTTTCTTCCTGCCCGCAAATCTTGTGGCGCCCGGCAAGGACCTTGCGCGCA
Organism: Ignavibacteriota bacterium; assembly: GCA_016218045.1. Taxonomy (NCBI): domain Bacteria; kingdom Pseudomonadati; phylum Ignavibacteriota; species Ignavibacteriota bacterium. The sequence continues at coordinate 13,172 of JACRFB010000072.1, read as the reverse complement.
CCGCGGGCGGCGGTCAGCCGCTTCTGTGGCAGCATCTGTTCTGGTTCTATTCGCATCCGGCCGTGTACATCATGATCCTTCCCGGGATGGGTGTGGTGTCGGACGTGCTGGCCGTGTTCTCGCGAAAGCCGTTGTTCGGATACAAGGCCATGGTGTTCGCCATCATCGCGATCGCTTTCCTCGGCATCATCGTGTGGGGACACCACATGTTCCAGTCGGGAATGAATCCGCTGCTCGGCACAACATTCATGATCAGCACCATGGTCATCGCTGTCCCTTCGGCGATTAAAACCTTCAACTGGCTCGGTACGATGTGGCGTGGCCAGATGGAATTCACCACGCCGATGCTCAACGCCGTGGCCTTTGTGTCGATGTTTGTCATCGGCGGGCTCTCGGGCATATTCATGGCCTCGACGCCGGTCGACGTGTACATACACGACACATACTTCATCGTCGGTCACATCCACTACGTGCTCTTCGGCGGAAGCCTGTTTGCGGTGTTCGCCGGACTCACTTACTGGTGGCCCAAGATGACAGGGCGCATGATGCACGAAGGACTCGGCAAGCTGCATTTCTGGATCACCTTCGTGAGCTTCAACTTCACGTTTTTCCCGATGCACATTCTGGGTGTGGGAGGAATGATGCGGCGCATCTATGATCCGACCGTGTACGATTTCCTCAAACCGTTTCAACCGATGAACGAATTCATCACGGTGAACGCGATCATACTGGGCTTCGCGCAGTTCATTCTCGTCGCCGCGCTGATCCACAGTCTTGTGAAGGGCCGCGCTGCGCGCCGCAATCCCTGGCGCGCGAACACGCTCGAATGGGAGGCGCCGTCACCGCCGCCGCACGGCAACTTCGACAAGCCGCTGCGCGTGTACCGCGGCCCCTACGAGTACAGTTCGCCAGAATCCGTGCAGGACTATCTGCCGCAGACGCTCCCGCCTGACGAAGTGACGCGCCGCATGGCCGAGCACCTGGCACGCGAGAAGCAGTCCGGAAGCGAAAACGGGTGAGGCAGCCATGAGCATCGAACGCATCACCTTTACCACATCACAGCGCTGGCTGCACCGCATCGCGGTAATCCTCGCCGTGGGCACCGTGTTGCTCATCGCGAAGGGCGGACTCGTCCACAGCGCCGGCGCGGGACTTTCCGTGCCCGATTGGCCGACCACTTACGGCGAGAACATGTTCACCTACCCGATTGAAAAATGGACGGGCGGAATCGTATTTGAACATGGCCACCGTCTCATAGCGTCAGGAATAGGATTCATCACCATCATCGTCGCCGTGATGGTGTGGTTTGTGGACAAGCGTCGCTGGATGAAAGTACTCGCAGGTGTGGCGCTGCTGTCGGTGATTGTGCAAGGCGTGCTGGGCGGACTTACCGTGCTCATGCAACTGCCCGCGGCGGTATCCATCAGTCATGCCATGCTGGCGCAGAGTTTTCTGCTCATGACCGTCGCCATGGCCGCGGCCACATCACGCGCATGGATGACGGGCAGCGCGGCGCAGCGCGTGAATGCCGGCGCGTCGGTACAGCGTCTGCTGCTGGCCGCCGTCCTACTCACCTTCGTACAGATCTTCCTGGGCGCGCTCACGCGGCATACATACAGCGCGCCGTTCATTCCCGACTTCCCGCTCTCGAACGGCCGCATCATACCGGTCTTTACCGACTCGCACGTGGTGATACATTTTGCCCACCGCGTCGGCGCGCTTGTTGTCACGATCGCGATATTCTGGGCCGGCATCGTGGTGCTGCGCGCGCGCGAACTCGCGCGACTTCGCACCGCAGTTATTACGGCCATGCTGCTCGTGCTTGTGCAGGCGACGCTCGGCGCCACAGTGATTTGGACGCGTCAGGCGATACTGCCGAACACCCTGCATGTCGCCTTCGGAGCTTTGACCTTCGCCACCATTTTTCTCGCTTGGCTCCGCGCGGCGCGCTGGTATCGGTTCAGCGAGACGCAGCCGTCCGGCGTTGCGGGCGTGGAAGGAGCGCGCGCATGATACAGGATATCGGCGGAACACGGCCCGCGGTTGCGGTCGGCGGACTGAGCTGGCGCGAGACTTTTGCCGCGTATCACGAGCTGACAAAACCCGGCATCACGCTGATGGTTGTCGTGAGCGCCGCCGCGGGCTTCTGGCTCGCGCTGCCGCGCAACACGGAACTTGTTTTGACCATGGATTATGCGATGCGTTTCCTCGTGACTCTCGCCGGAACGGCACTGGTCTCCGCGGGAAGCTGCACGCTGAACCACGTGCTCGAGCGCGGTTACGATCTGCGCATGAAACGCACGATGGACCGGCCCATCCCGTCGGGCCGCATCGCACCCGCGCACGCGGCCTTCTTCGGCATGGTGCTCAGCGCCGTCGGACTCGGTCTGCTCGCGGCGCATTCGGTTCTCGCGGCGGCGCTCGCGGCCGCAACGTGGTTCCTGTATCTCGGTGTGTACACCCCGCTGAAACGACGCACGTCACTCGCCACGCTTGTCGGCGGCATTCCGGGCGCTCTTCCGCCGCTCGGCGGCTGGGTAATGGGCAGCGGATCCATAGAGGCGGGTGGACTCGTGCTGTTCCTCGTCCTCTTCGTCTGGCAAATGCCGCACTTCCTTTCGCTTGCATGGATGTACCGCAAGGATTACGAGCGGGGCGGGTTCCAGATGCTGACGGTACAGGACGAGCGCGGCGTGCGTGTCGGGTTGCACGTCCTGGCCTACACCGCGGCGCTTGTGGTGTTCAGTCTTTCCCTCACGCCGATGGGCGAGACCGGGCCCTGGTATTTCGCGGTCACATTTGTGCTCGGCGCGGCCTTCCTCGTCGCCTCGGCGCGTTTCCTCGCGGAACGGTCGAATACACGCGCGCGGACCGTGCTGCTTTCGTCGTACATGTATCTTCTCGCTGTTCTGACCATGATGTTCATCGATAAAGTGTAGAGTCCCTCCATGTCCCACGAACTCGCAGCGGCTCCGTCCACACGCACGGGCATCGTCCACGCCAAACTCGGCATGTGGATTTTTATCGCGTCGGAAATCATGTTCTTCACGGGATTTTTCGGCGCCTTCCTCGTCCTTCGAAACCTTCACATCGACGTGTTCACGGAGAGCGCGCACGAGTTGAACAAGGTGCTTGCGACCATCAATACCGCCGTGCTCATCAGCAGCAGTCTCACGATGGCACTGTCGCATCTGGCGCTCGAGAAGGGCGACCAGAAGCAGTTCCGCCTATTCCTGTTCCTGACGCTGCTCTGCGGCTTCGGCTTCCTGATCATCAAGACCATCGAATACACCGCGAAGTTCGGGCACCACATCTATCCGTGGACCAACACCTTTTTCGCCACCTACTTCACGATGACAGGCTTCCATGCTGCGCACGTGATCGGCGGCATGATTCCCATGGCATGGATGCTCGGCAAGTCGCTGCTGCGCGGCTATCCGCAGTCGCAGCACCATCGCGTGGAGGCGCTGGGCCTGTACTGGCACTTTGTGGATCTCGTCTGGATTTTCCTGTTCCCGACCCTGTATCTGATTTTCTGACACCCGAGGAGCCGCGACCATGTCCGCAGAAAATTTCGACGCGATAAAAAAGAGCTACTTCAAGGTGTTCCTTGCGCTGCTCGTCCTGACGGCCCTTACCGTGGCTGTCACGACGCTGCATTTCGGCGACACGATGAATATCGTGGTAGGCGTCGTGATTGCGGCGCTCAAGGCCGCGCTGGTGGTGGCGATCTTCATGCATCTCAAGTTCGACAATCCCCGGCTGCGGTATTTTGTGACCGTGCCCGTCGCGTTTTTCCTCATCCTCGTTTTCACCTTGACGAAGCTGGGACTGTAACTCGTGTCCTACACCGCGTCAAATATCGAAGTGCTCCGGCCGGACACAGGCATGGTGCCGCACGTTTCCGCCGCCCGCGGAGTGTTTCGTGCGACCGCTGTGACGTCCCGTGCAGCCGCGAGAATACAGAACGCGGGGAAAATGCTGCGAACAATACTTGCAACGGCGCTGCTGCTCGCGAGTGCCGGCTGCGGCGGGAACGAAGCACCCGGCATCGATGCCGCCGCCCTGCCACTGATAAAGGACGCCCCGTCGTTCACCGTGCCCAACTACGACGGCACAGAGGTCAGCACCGAGACACTGGCGGGCAACGTGTACCTCGTGTACTTTTTCTTCACGAGTTGCGGCGGACCATGCCCCGTCATCAATTCCACCGCAAACGTGCTGCAGGCCGAGTTCGCGGACGAGGCGCACTTCCGTCTTGTCGGATTCACGGTCGATCCCGACACCGACACACAGGAGCGGCTGACCAAGTACGCGCGCCGCTACGCTGCAAAACCCGGACGCTGGTTTTTCCTCCGCACGTCAAAAGACGAGGTCGCAAAGCTGGCCGCAAAGGGTTTCCTGATGGGCGACGCGCGCACGCCGGCATTACACAGCACGCGGTTTGCATTAGTCGATGCGCGCGGTTCCATCCGCGGATATTACGACGCGCTTGATCCGGCGGCCATGGACGCACTGCGCCAGGCGATTCGTGCATTGCTCGCGGGAGGTCCGGCATGATCACCGACTGGCTGCCCGCCCTGAACGCCTCGCTGAACACAGTTGCGAGCATCTTCCTCCTGCTCGGATACCGCTTTATCCGCCATCAGCGCCGCGATGCACACCGCGCCATGATGATCGCGGCCTTTGTCACATCGGGCCTGTTCCTCGCCTCGTATATCGCGTACCACCTGTCCTCGCACCTGCTGACCCGTTTCCAGGGAGACGGCATCGCACGCATCGTGTATTTTACCGTGCTCATTTCACATTCGGTGCTTGCGCCCGCAGTGCCCGTGCTTGCAATCATGTCGCTGCTCCGCGCGTTGCGCGAGAAGTTCGATCTGCACCGCCGCATCGCACGCTGGACTTTTCCCCTGTGGCTCTACGTGTCGGTGACGGGTGTTGTCGTCTACGTCATGCTGTATCACATCTACGCTCCGTCCGCATGATCAGAACACACCTCCTCCGTTTCGCAGCCGTTGCCGCGATGCTGACGCTTGCCGGCGTTGCGGCCCACGCCTGTCCGAACTGCAAGGAAGCCGTGATGCCGGGCGGCGAGCCCGTGTCATCGGGCTTCAGTACCAGCATCTACCTCATGATGGTGGTGCCGTTTCTTCTGCTTGGAGGATTCGGCTACCGCATCTGGCACGCCGCGCGCAGGCAGCGCCTCGCGGAGGCGGCCGCCGACCTCGATTCACACACCTCAGCCTGATGCCCATGTTCAGCGCGAAACTCGATAGACAGATCAAACGAACCGTGCTCGCCGGACTGACCCTGCTCGGCGTCGGCGCCGTCGTCTTCTACTTCGGCAGGCATCCACAGTGGATGGATGTCGGATACCGGCCCCAGCAACCCGTGCCCTTCGATCACAGTGTGCATGCCGGCAATCTCAAAATCGCCTGCGTGTACTGCCACACCAGTGTGGAGACCTCGGCGCACAGCACCGTTCCCCCGACACAGACCTGCATGAATTGCCATGTGATCGTGAAGCGCGACAGCCCGAAGCTGAAGCTCGTGCATGAGAGCTGGGAGAAGAACATGCCCATCCCGTGGATACGCATACACAAGCTTCCGGACTACGCCTTCTTCAATCACAGCAGGCATATCAAGGCGGGCGTCGATTGCGCGTCGTGCCACGGTGAAGTCGAGAAGCAGGGCGTGATCGTGCAGAAGAAACCGCTGACCATGGGCTGGTGTCTCGACTGCCATCGCGACCCGAACGCGTACAGCGTGCGGACGCGTGAGATCACGGGTGCCGACGTGCGGCCGGAAGTGCTCGCGCGGCCCCTGAACCGTGGACCCGAGAACTGCTCGGCCTGCCACCATTGATCGCGCGGCGCTGCGCGGATTCCGTTTTCACGAGCCCTCACGGCAACAACGACGAAGCAGAATGAACGATACACGCGATACAGGAAAAACGTACTGGAAAAGTTTCCAGGAACTCGCCCGCGACCCCGCGGTGATGGAGCAACTCCATAACGAGTTTCCCGCCGACTACGATGCGCCTCTCGGTTCGGCCTCGGCCATGACGCGACGCACCTTCATCGGCCTGATGGGGGCCTCGGTCGCGCTTGCCGCCACCGGCTGCCGCAAGCCGGAGCAGGAGATCGTGCCCTACGTGCGCAAGCCGGAATCGCTGGTGCCGGGTGTCTCTCAGCACTACGCCACAGTGTTTGCACTCGGGTACGCCGCGCAGCCGCTTCTGGTGCGCTCGCGGGAAGGGCGTCCGATAAAAGTCGAAGGCAACGACCGCGACACGACGACGGGCGGGGCCTCGAGTCATTTCGCCCAGGCGTCGCTGCTCGCGCTCTACGATCCCGACCGCATATTGCGGCCGACCGTGCAGAACAGCGACTCAACGCCGCACAACGCCGTCACACGTATCGCGGCGGCGTTTGCCGATACGGCAAAAAAAGGCAAGGCGGTCCGAATTCTTGTCGACGAACACGCCTCGCCCTCGATGGCCCGGCTGTACGAGGCGCTCGAGCGAGCAATTCCGAACTGCAAGGTGGTGACCTGGCCCGCGATGAGCGCCTGGAACGCGGCCGAATCGAACAAAGCGCTGCTTGGCATCGACGGCCTATTTGCGGTCGACCTCGCCAAGGCCGACGTCATTCTGGGCATTGAAGCGGATTTTCTTGGCGCGGACCCCGACGCCGTGAGGAACATCCGCGGCTTTGCATCCCGCCGCAAACCCACGCGCGCGGCCGCATCCATGAGCCGTTTTTACGCGGCCGAATCGGTGATGACACTCACGGGTTCGAACGCCGACCACCGTCTTGTGCTGGGCCCTTCCGAATTCGAGTCGTTTCTGCACGCGGTGCTGCACGAGGTGGCCGTGGTGCGCCGCCGCGGCGCCCTGGATGCCGCGGTGCTCGCGGAACTCTCGAGGAAGGCGCCCGCGTCCTTCCCCATGATCGGCGCCATCGCCGACGATCTGCTCCGCGGCTCCGCGGTGGTGATGGTCGGACGGCATCTGTCGATGCGGGCCCAGGCCTACGGCGTTCTGCTCAATCTTGCCATAGGCGCGTATGGCGCGAACCGTCCTCTCGATCCCGCGCACGTGTATCCGTACAGCGGATCCGCAAAGACCGCCGTCGAATCCCTGCGTGCGGAACTCCGCCGCGGGGACGTCGGCGCCGTGCTGTTCGCGGACGTCAACCTCGCGCACGCTCTGGGCGAGAAGGAGTTCCGCGGCCTTCTCTCGAAGGTGCTGTATCGTTTCGCATGCTCGCAATACGCGGACGAGACGTCGAAGGCGTGCACAATCTTTCTGCCCGTCAATCACGCTCTCGAGTGCTGGGGCGACGCGGAGCTTCCCGACGGCACACAGGTGGTGCAGCAGCCGCTCATCGCGCCGTTGAACGACGGACAGTGGTCGCTCGGCGACACGTTGCTGCGCATCGCGCAGTTGAGCAACGCGGCCGCGGCGCCGGTCGAGAGCACGTGGTACGACTTCGTCCGCGCGCGCTGGCGGCGCGACGTGCAGACGGCTGCGGGCGCCTCCGCCGGAGGGTTCGATGCCTTCTGGCAGAACGCTCTCCGCGAGGGGCTCGTGTCTATCACCGCCACCCGGCGCCCGCTCGCGATCAACATGGCGCAGGCACTGCCGCTGTTACGCGCGCAAACATCCGCGGGCGGCTCGTTCACGGTGTGTATTGCGCCCTCGAACACCGTCTACGACGGACGTTTCGCAAATCTGGGCTGGCTGCAGGAGATGCCCGATCCCGTCACCAAAGTCACCTGGGGCAACGCCGCATTGCTGGGTCCCGCCACCGCAAAGGCGCTCGGCGTAAAAAAGGATGATGTGATCCGAATAAAGACGGCCTCGGGCGCGGTGGAACTTCCCGTGCTTGTGCAGCCGGGTGTTGCCGAGAATACCGTCGCGGTCAGCACGGGATATGGACGCAGCGAGGGCGGGCGCGTGCTTGCCGGTGTGGGAGTTGATACGGCCGGGCTGCTGCCCGCGCAGGGTCCGTCGCTGGGATTCGCCGCGTGTTCGGTCGAGAAGACCGGTGCCGTTGCGCCGCTCGCCTGCACACAGGACCATCACTCGCTGGGTGGTGATGAGTTGTACGACATCGACCGCAGCGACATCGTGAAGGAGGCGACACTCGCCGATTTTACGAAGAATCCGTCGGTGCTTTTTGCACGCGAGCTTCCCGTGCTCGGAGCCGAGAAGCAGCACGATCGTCCGATCAGTCTCATGGAGCCACACGACTACTCGAAGGGGCATCGATGGGGCATGACCATCGACGCGTCGGCCTGCGTCGGATGCAGCGCATGTATGATCGCGTGTGTGTCGGAGAACAATATCCCCGTGGTCGGCAAGGAACAGGTTATGAAGGGCCGCGAGATGCACTGGCTGCGCATCGACCGCTACTACAGCGGCGACGAGGCGGCGCCGGAAACGCTCGTGCAGCCGATGCTGTGCCAGCACTGCGAGAACGCGCCCTGCGAAAACGTCTGTCCCGTCGCGGCGACGACGCACAGTCCCGAAGGACTGAACGAGATGACCTACAACCGCTGCGTGGGTACGCGCTATTGTTCGAACAACTGCCCCTACAAGGTGCGCCGCTTCAACTACCTCGACTATCACGGCGACGACCGCGATCCCCTGGGCATGGTGTTTAATCCCGATGTCACCGTGCGTATGCGCGGCGTGATGGAGAAGTGCACGTTCTGCGTGCAGCGCATCAACGACGCAAAATTCCACGCGAAGAACGAGGGCCGCGACCGGCTCGCGGACGGCGAGGTGGTCACCGCATGCCAGCAGGCATGTCCGGCCGACGCCATCGTCTTCGGCGATCTCAACGATCCCGCCAGCGCCGTGTCCGCGTCGCGCGGTTCCGAGCGCGGCTATCTCGTGCTGCGCGAATTAAACGTGCAGCCCTCCATCACCTATCTCGCGAAGATCCGGAACACCAACGGAGGAAAGGCATGAGCCCGACACACGACCGCACACGGCACGATTCCTGGAACGTCGACGGTGGAGGAAGTGTGTCGCTCGACACCGCCTCCCGGCATCGCGAACCACTCGTGCACGGCACCCCGAAGGCCGCGGACGTCACCGACCTCGTGGCCGGGATCGTCGAGCGGAAACCCTCGAAGGCCTACTTCCTGGCGCTCACCATCACCGGCTCGATGGCGGGCATCGGCATTCTCGCGATTCTCTACACCGTGTTCACCGGCATCGGCGTGTGGGGCAACAACCAGCCGGTGGGCTGGGCGTGGGACATCACCAACTTTGTGTTCTGGATCGGTATCGGCCACGCGGGCACGCTGATCTCGGCCATCCTCTTTCTCTTCCGGCAGAACTGGCGCACGGCCATCAACCGCGCCGCCGAGGCGATGACGATTTTCGCCGTCATCTGCGCCCTGATCTTCCCGATCATCCACACCGGCCGCCCGTGGGTGGCCGTGTACTGGCTGCTGCCTCTGCCGAATCAGATGCAGATGTGGGTGAACTTCCGCTCGCCGCTGCTGTGGGACGTCTTTGCGGTGTCCACCTATTTCACCGTGTCGCTGCTGTTCTGGTTTGTCGGACTCGTGCCCGATCTCGCCACCCTGCGCAACCGCGCAAAGAATAAAATCGCCGCGTGGGTGCTCACACTGCTCAGTCTGGGATGGACCGGCGCAAACCGCCACTGGCACCGCTACGAAAAGGCGTATCTGATCCTTGCCGGACTCTCGACACCGCTCGTGTTGTCGGTGCACACCATCGTGTCGTTCGACTTTGCCGTGTCCATCATTCCCGGATGGCACACCACGATCTTTCCGCCCTACTTTGTGGCGGGCGCCATCTTTTCCGGATTCGCGATGGTGCTGACGCTCATGATTCTCGCGCGCACGCTGCTGGGACTCGAGCAGTTCCTCACGCTCAAACACATCGAAAACATGAACAAGATCCTCATGGCCACGGGCCTGATGGTCGGCTACGCATACGGCGTCGAGTTCTTCATCGCCTGGTACAGCGGCAATCCCTACGAGAAGTTCATCTTCATCAACAGGGCGTTCGGACCGTACGCATGGGCGTACTGGACCATGGTATCGTGCAACGTGTTTATTCCGCAACTCTTCTGGTTCAGGCGCATCAGGCGCAATCTGGCCATCACATGGGTCATCTCGATCTTCGTGAATATCGGCATGTGGTTCGAGCGCTTCGTGATCATCGCCACATCGCTGCACCGCGATTTTCTCCCCTCGAGTTGGGGATACTTCATTCCGACCTGGATCGATGCCTCGATCTTTATCGGCACCATCGGCATTTTCCTGACCCTCTTCCTGCTCTTCGCGAAATGGCTGCCCGTGCTGGCGATTTCGGAAGTGAAGGCCATCCTGCCCGGCGCGCAGCCGTCGCACGGGAAACATTGAGGACCCGCGCATGAACACGACGAAACTTGCCGGCATCACCGGCATCTTCACCGATCCCGACACCGTGCTTGCCGCCGCTGCCGCGCTGCGGTCGGCCGGCTACCGCCGCTTCGATTTTCACACGCCGTATCCGTTACACGGACTCGACGATGCGATGGGTATCAAAAAAACGATACTCCCGTACATCTCGCTCATCGCCGGCGTCACCGGCGCGCTTGTCGCGCTGCATCTGCAGTGGTACACCGGCGCGGTGGACTATCCGCTTGTCATCGGCGGCAAACCCCTGTTCGCGCTCGAACCCTCGATTCCGATCACCTTCGAACTCACGGTGCTGCTCAGCGCCATCGCGACCGTCGTGGGCATGTTCGGGCTCAACGGACTTCCGCGCTGGTTTTCGAAATGGCAGAAAGATCCGCATTTCCTCCGCTCCACCGACGACGCCTTTGTGGTGACGATCGACGCGGAGGATCCGCTGTACGATTCCGAGAAAACGCGCGCCCTGCTGCAGTCCGTCGGCGCCGATCAGATCCGCGTGGTGGAATACAATGAAGAATAAACGTCTCCCCGTCGTCCCGGCCCTCGTGGTTTTTGCGGCGCTGGCGGTGTTTGTCGGACTCTGGGCCGGCAACGATTTCCAGCCGCTGCGCAGCACCGAGCCGCCGTTCCAAATTCGATTCGACATGCAGTATCAGAAAAAAGTCGGCGCGCAGCAGCCAAGCACATTTTTTGCCGACAGAAAATCGATGCGTGAACCCGTGCCCGGCACCGTTTCGCGCGAGAGCTACGTGTTCACCGACACGAGCTATCAGCAGACCGAGGCCCGGCTCGTGAATCCGTTTCCCTCGCCCACACCGGCGATGCTCGCGCGCGGGAAGAACCGCTTCGAGGCCTTCTGCGCGCCGTGCCATTCCTCGACCGGGCAGGACACGACCGAGGTCGTGCGCAAGGGCATGCAGAAGCCGCCCAATCTCGCCGCGACGAACGCCAAAGGATATTCGGATGCGCGACTCTTTTATGTTGTGAGCAAGGGGCAGAACGTGATGCCCGGGTATGCCGACAAACTCACGCCCGACGATCGCTGGGCGGTGATCGCACATGTGCGCGCGCTGCAGAAGCAGAAGCTGCGCTATCCGGATCCCGCCGCGGCGCCGCCCGCGGCCCCGGCTCCGGCACAGACTCAGGCAGGGAGGTAACCATGCACATCGGCACCGTCAAACTCGCCGACACCGTATTTGTCAAACGCATGACGATGGCGGGACTTGGTCTCGCGGGTCTCGGAATCGTCCTCTCGGTCCTTTCGGCTTTCGGAGACTGGGACCGCTTTCTTTTCGGGTACCTCATCGGTTTTGTCTTTTTCGCGGGTGTCGCCATCACGGGCGTCTTTTTCAGCATGCTGCAGTACCTCGTCCGCGCGGGCTGGAGCGTCTCCATCCGGCGCATACCCGAGTTCATGGGCGCCTTTGTGCCCTTCCTGCTGGTGCTGATGGTTCCCGTGGCTCTGGGTGTCGGCACACTGTATCACCATTGGGTGCATCCGGAGCATGGCGACGTCATCATGGCGGGGAAAAAGGCCTGGCTCAACACGCCGTTTTTCCTCGCGCGTCTCGGCGCGTACTATCTGATCTGGCTCGCGTTGTACTATGTGATCGTGGGCAACTCGTACCGTCAGGATACGACGACCGATCTCAAGTACACCGAGCGCAACTGGAAGCTCAGCGCCCCGGGCATGATCGTCTTCGGCGTCACCATCACCTTCGCGGCCTTCGACGTGATCATGTCGCTCTCGCCGCATTGGTACAGCACGATCTACGGCGTGTACTATTTCGCGGGATCGCTGGTGGCGACACTCGCCATGCTGTGCATCATCGCTGTGGCTCTGCGCAGGGCCGGCCTGCTCACCGAGTGGCTCACACCCGCGCGCTTCCACGATCTCGGCAAGCTGCTCTTCGCCTTCAACGTCTTCTGGGCGTATATCGCGTTTTCGCAGTACCTGCTCATCTGGTACGCGAACATTCCGGAGGAAGTGGTCTTTTTTAAGGCGCGTTTCGAAAACGGCTGGCAATACGTCTCCTACACCATTGTCTTTGCGCATTTCTTTGTGCCGTTTATCATTCTGCTTTCACAGGAGGCGAAGAAGAATCTCAATGTGCTTCTCACCGGCGCGGTGATTCTGCTTCTTTCACATTTTATCGACGTCTACTGGCTCATCATGCCCAACCATTCGCCTGAAGCTGTCGTTTTCGGCTGGCAGGAGCTGGCGCCCTGGCTCGGCATCGGCGGGCTCTTTCTCCTTGTTGTGGCCTGGCAGTTCCGTCGCCGTAATGCGATTCCGGTGAATGATCCGTTCCTTGCGGAGGGGGCGCATTGATGGGTAGTTGGTAGTTGGTAGATGGGTAGATGGTAGATCTATCTGCTCTGTTCGTGTGAGGAGGCAGGATGCAGGAGACAGGAGTTGTGGAGGGGGAGAGGGGTAGATGGTAGACGGTAGACGGTAGATGGTAGTTGGTAGGGATTGAAGGGGTGGGATCTGCGTGTGAGCGAAATTTATCGGATAGCCCCGTCTCTTTTAAGAGATCATAAACGGACAACCCCCTCTTTTTAAGAGGGGGAAGGGGGAGTTCTCTCCCGCTGTCCCGCTGTCCCGCTGTCCCGCTGTCCCGCTGTCCCGCTGTCCCGCTGTCCCGCTGTCCCGCTGTCCCGCTGTCCCGCTGTCCCGCTGTCCCGCTGTCCCGCTGTCCCGCTGTCCCGCTGTCCCGCTG